>URPG01000087.1 GCA_900549675.1 uncultured Oscillospiraceae bacterium
CTAGCCGTGAGCTTTCTTTTATGAAAGAAGCTTGTAAAATTTCTGCGAATGCTTTAAAGCTTGCCGGAGAAATGGTTGAACCCGGTGTTTCTACTTGGGAAATTGACCAGGCCGTTCGTCATTATATCGAGAAGATGGGTGCAGTGCCCAGCTTCCTCGATTATAATGGATTTCCGGCGAGTGCCTGTATTTCTTTAAATGAAGTGGTAATCCACGGCATACCGTCTAAGCATGAAATCCTAAAGCAAGGTGATATTGTTGATATTGATGTCGGAGCCTATTATAAGGGCTTTCACGGCGACAACGCATGGACCTATCCCTGCGGAAAAATCAGCGATGAAGCACAAAAGCTTTTGGATACAACAAAGGAGAGCCTGTTTAAAGGTATTGAGCAGGCAAAACCCGGAAACCGCATTGGCGATGTAGGTCATGCGGTGCAAGAGTATGCCGAAGCACGCGGTTACTCGGTGGTACGAGAATTTGTCGGCCACGGAGTAGGTGCGAAGCTGCATGAAGATCCAAGCGTTCCCAATTACGGCACACCCGGCAGGGGCGTGCGACTGTTAAAAGGCATGACAATTGCCATTGAGCCGATGATTAACCAAGGTACCGAAAAGGTGCATATCCTTGAGGATGGTTGGACAACGGTGACAAGAGATGGCAAACTTTCCGCTCACTTTGAGCATACTGTGGCCATTACTGAAAACGGTCCTGTCATTTTGACAATACCGGATTGAGGTTGCTGCTATGGAAGTAAAAAGAGGGCAGATCGTTAGGTCAAAAGCCGGACATGATAAAGGGGATTTTCAAGTGATTTTAAGTCTTGAACCGCCTTATGCAGTAGTATGTGACGGTAGACGAAGAACGCTTGAAAAGCCGAAAAGGAAGAAGCTGATTCACTTGGCACCCACAAGCGAGTGCTTGGAGGAAGAAAAGCTGAGAACAAACCGGCAGATTAAAATCGCCTTGAGGGCATTTATGAATATATCTGATGATGACACGATTTATCGCTGATATGGAGGTTTTTATATGTCAAAACAGGACGTAATTGAACTAAATGGAGTGGTAACAGAAGCACTTCCGAACGCTATGTTTAAGGTCGAACTGCCAAATGGTCACATCATTTTGGCACATATTTCCGGCAAATTAAGAATGAACTTCATTCGTATTCTGCCGGGAGATAAGGTAACCGTTGAGATGTCACCTTATGACCTGACAAAAGGACGCATCACTTGGCGTTCTAAGTAAATTCGACAACAAATTCTTTCGGGGCAGGTTATAATAGAATAGCTTGTCATACAGCCGAAAGTGAGACACCCTAATATAAAGGAGGGCACACAAAATGAAAGTTAGACCTTCTGTAAAGAAAATGTGTGAGAAATGCAAGATTATTAAGCGCAAGGGTAAAGTTATGGTGATCTGTGAGAACCCGAAGCACAAACAACGCCAAGGCTAATGAGCCAAGGTTATTCAATATGGAGGTGTAAGTATGGCTCGTATTTCAGGCATTGCCTTACCAAGAGATAAGAGAATTGAAATTGCTCTTACCTATGTTTATGGTATTGGACGCAGAACAGCTGAAATTATCTGTAAAGAAACAGGCATTAATCCTGATATTCGCGTAAGAGATCTTACAGAAGATGATGCTGCAAAGCTGAGAGAATATATTGATAAAAACTGCAAGGTTGAAGGTGACCTTCGCCGTAAAATCGCTTTTGATATCAAGAGATTGATTGAAATTGGATGTTACCGCGGTATTCGTCATCGTAAAGGCCTTCCGGTAAGAGGTCAGCGGACCAAAACAAATGCAAGAACAAGAAAAGGTCCGAGAAAGACCATGGCTAACAAGAAGAAATAATCGGGAGGGATAAAAATGGCAGTGCAAAAAGGTAAAACAGGTACACGCCGCCGCGAGCGCAAAAATATTGAGCGCGGTGCTGCGCACATTCAATCCACTTTTAATAATACCATCGTGACCATTACAGATGTTCAGGGCAACGCTATTTCTTGGGCAAGCTCCGGCGAACTCGGTTTTAGAGGCTCCAGAAAATCAACTCCTTTTGCTGCACAAACAGCTGCTGAAACAGCTGCTAAACTGGCAATGGAACATGGCATGAAATCTGTGGAAGTATACGTTAAAGGGCCGGGTGCCGGCCGTGAAGCCGCTATTCGTGCTTTGCAGGCAGCAGGTCTTGACGTTAGCATGATTAAAGATGTTACGCCTATTCCGCACAATGGATGCCGTCCGCCGAAAAGAAGACGCATCTAACCTAATACAGCCGGTCAAAGATTTTGCAGCTGATATTCTCAAAAAATCAGCTGTTACTCCTTTGACGAACTCATGCAGATTTTGCGTGGAATTGGCAAATTTCGATAATTAATTTATCGGAGCATCAATGTAAAAGGAGGATCACGGATGATTGAAATAGAAAAGCCCATCATAGAGCTCGAAGAAATATCCGAGGACAGCACATACGGCAGATTTGTGGTCGAACCGCTTGAGAGAGGTTTCGGCACTACGCTTGGAAACAGCCTTAGAAGAGTTTTGCTTTCCAGTTTGCCCGGTGTAGCGGTAAAATCGGTTAAAATTGACGGCGTTCTTCATGAGTTTTCTACTATTCCCGGTGTGAAAGAAGACGTGACCGAAATTGTGCTGAACATCAAAGGGATTATTGCCAAGCTGCATTCTGATGGTGAAAAAACCGTTGAAATCTCAGCCGAAGGTCCCTGTGAAGTGACAGCCGGTTCGATCAGCTGCGACAGCGAAGTTGAGATTTTAAATCCGGAACTCCATATTGCAACCCTCGGAGAAGGTGCGAAGCTTTTCATGGAGTTGACTTTGAGCAAAGGTCGTGGATATGTCTCCAGTGAGAGAAACAAACAAAACATGGATACTGAGATTATCGGCAATATTGCGGTTGACTCTATTTATACACCGGTACTCAAAGTTAACTTTAATGTCAGCAATACCCGTGTTGGTCAAAGTATTGACTTTGATAAGCTTACCCTTGAGGTTTGGACGAATGGCGTCATCAATGCGCAAGAGGCCGTTTCTCTTGCTGCAAAGGTTCTGACAGATCACTTGAGTTTGTTTGTGGATCTTTCTGATAAAGGCAAAACAACCGAGATTATGATTGAAAAGGACGAAGACGGAAAAGAAAAAGTCTTGGAAATGACCATTGAAGAGCTTGACTTGTCTGTTCGTTCGTTTAACTGCCTAAAACGTGCAGGAATCAACACGGTTGAGGATTTGATCAACAAAACTGAAGAAGATATGATGAAGGTTCGTAATCTGGGAAGAAAATCACTTGAAGAAGTCATGCAGAAGCTTGATTCTTTAGGCGTAACCCTTCAATCAGAAGACGAATAATTGAAAATAACCTACTATAAATGATAGGAGAGTGAATATCGATGCCGAGAACCAGAAAACTCGGACGAGACACTGCTCATAGAACCGCTATGCTTAGAGGTCTTGTCACGTTCTTTTTTGAGAATGGAAAAATCGAAACTACTGTAACTCGTGCGAAAGAGGTACAGTCAATGGCAGAAAAAATGCTGACAATTGCTAAAGAAGATAATCTTCATAATCGCCGTTTGGTATTAAGCTTTATCACTAAAGAATCTGTTACCAACAAATTGTTTACAGAAATCGCACCTAAATATGCTGACAGAAACGGTGGATACACTCGTATCTCCAAAATTGGTCCGCGCCGTGGCGATGCTGCCGAAATGGGAATCTTAGAATTGGTATAATTTATAAGCCTATTTCTAAATTTTAACACTAAAAGATAGATAAAAACCCTTGATAACCGGTTATCAAGGGTTTTTTATTTTAATGATTTAGGTTCAAACATAAATTTAACTGCTTTTGCTTTGAAAGTAAAAATTTTATTGCATTACGAAACCGCCGTTGGGAGAAAGAACTTGTCCGGTAACGTATGGCGATTTTACAAGATACTCTAAAGCACCGGCGATATCCTCCGGTTCACCGATATAACCAAGAGGAATAGTAGAAGCCAAGGCATTCAGTTCGTCTTGATTCACACCGCGGAGCATATCAGTCATAATCATTCCCGGAGCAATGACATTAACACGAACTTTACGTCCGGCATACTCCACGGCCAAGGCACGGCTAAGACCGATAACACCGCTCTTTGTGGCACAATAATCAGCCTGATTGAGAACACCAACTAAACCGCCGACGGAAGAAATGTTAATAATGCTCGAATCATGGTCAACCATGTGCGGGAGTGCTAAGTGGCACATATGCATAAGACTGATAAGGTTCACGTTTACCAAATTAATATAATCTTCTTTTTTAATGTCAATAAAGTTGCAGTTGTTGGTAATACCGGCATTGTTAACCAGTACATCGATTTTATCACCGAATTTGTCAATGGTTGCTTTGATTAAAGCTTCACAGTCCTCATAAATGCCCACATCGGCACGAACGACCAGTGTTTCGACACCGAATTTATCAGTAATTTCTTTGGCTAAATTATCAGAAAGGGCTTTAGAGCTGTCGCTGCGATAATTAATTACCACATTATACCCCAATTCTCCTAACTTAAGTGCCATGCCACGGCCAAGCCCACGAGAACCGCCGGTAATAATTGCTATCTTTGCCATAATTATTCCTCCTTAAAATGAAATAACTGTCATATTCACAAATCTTTAGATATATCGATAATATCATATCGATATATAAAAGTCAACGATTCTAATTATAGGAATAAAATAATTTTCGAAAGTATTTTTATTGGCGTTAACCTTGACAGAATGAAGTCTAAATACTATGATAGCCATATACGTATTTATATAGGAGGCGCAAGATGAGTTTTTCCCATAAAGATTTGACAATCTCAACACAAGCCATCAAAAGAATGCCTTATTATTTGCAGTATCTGAGAAAAATTTATGATGAAGGAAAAGAGTATATATCGGCCCCTGTGATTGCGGCACATTTTCACTTTACCGAAATACAAGTGAGAAAAGATTTTGCGGCGGTAAGTTCTATTAAAGGGAAACCCCAATCAGGCTTTCCGGTAAAAATGCTGATTGAAAGTATGGAACAGATTTTAGGCTATAACAAAGTGGACCAAGCCGTTTTGGTTGGAGTCGGTTCTTTAGGGAAGGCTTTGCTTTCTTATAAACATTTTGAAGAATATGGCTTGCATATTGCGGTGGCTTTTGATAGAAAAAAAATGGTGGGAAAAGAATTAAACGGTAAGAAAATTTATTCTTCGGAGAGAATCCAAGAGCTTTGTCCCAAATTAAAAGTAAATATTGGAATTATCACAGTACCTGAAGAAGAAGCACAAAAAGTATGCAATCAATTGGTCGCGGGCGGCGTGCGTGCCATTTGGAATTTTGCGCCGGTGCATTTATCGGTAGAACCGCATATTTTGGTACAAAATGAAAATATGGCGGCTTCTCTGGCGCTTTTGTCACAGCATTTGCGGGAACAGCTGCAGCAAGAATAAAGCAGAGGAAGTGTGTGAAAAGGAGAAAAAATGAATACCACCTTTTTTAAATATGCCATTGAGGTCGAACATACACGTTCTATCACACAGGCAGCCCAAAATTTATTTATGGCACAGCCAAATTTAAGTAAGGCTATTAAAGAAATGGAGGAATTGCTTGGATTTCGCATTTTTAAAAGGACCTCTAAAGGGGTTATTCCCACTCCCAAAGGGAATGAATTTTTAGCGTATGCCAGAAACATCATGGCACAGTTGAATAAAATTGAATTGCTCTCTAAACCGCAGGAGGATAATATACAAGCATTTAATATTTCTGTTCCGAGAGGAAGTTATATTTCTCATGCTTTTATCCGGTTTATGAATCAATTGGATAGAAATAAAGGAATCGAGATTAATCTGCAGGAAACCAATGCCATGACGACGATTTTAAATATCGCAGCCGGCAAATTTGACTTAGGTATTATTCGGTGCCAAAAAAGATATGAGCGATATTTTCTGGACTTTCTAAGAGAGAAACAAATCCGATATGAGTTAATATGGGAGTTTGAACAGTCCGTGATTTTTTCTACACAAAGCGAATTGGCTCAGCAGGAACAGTTACATCATTCGCAATTAAAGAATTTTACTGAAATTGTACACGGTGATGAAGTGATTCCATATCTTGCCGATAAGGTTGAAACACGCTCTGGTGCAGAGAAAAATGGGATGAAAAAGATTTATTTGTGTGAGCGCTGGAATCAGTTTGAGCTTTTGTCACAAATTCCAGATACATATATGTGGGCGTCACCCATACCGCCAGAATACCTGTCACGCTATGGTTTGCTGCAGCGAAAATGCAGCATTCCGGATAATCAATATCAGGACATTTTAATTTATGAAAACGGATATGCCACGCGTGAGTTGGATCAGCTTTTTTTATCAGAACTATATCAAGTGAAAAAAGAACTCTTAAAAAATTTTATATAATCTTGGCACACAGCTTTTCTACGATATCAGCATATCGATATATATATATCGATATGCTGATATCGTATTTCATTTTTTTTAGAAAACAGGTAAAATGGAATTGTGTTAAAAAATAGACGAATTTAACTATAGGAGGAATTTGAAGTATGGCAAGATTTACATTACCCAGAGATTTATATCATGGAAAAGGTTCCATTGATGCCCTCAAAACTTTAACTGGTAAACGTGCTATCGTTGTAGTAGGCGGCGGCAGCATGAAACGTTTTGGATTTTTAGATAAAATTGTAGACAATTTGAAAGAAGCCGGCATGGAGGTAGAGCTTTTTGAAGGTGTTGAACCTGATCCTTCCGTTGATACCGTCATGAAGGGCGCCGAGGCAATGAGAAAATTCCAGCCGGATTGGATTGTTTCCGTTGGCGGCGGCTCTCCTATTGATGCTGCAAAAGCAATGTGGGCTTTCTATGAATACCCGGATGTCACATTTGAATCACTTTGTATTCCTTTTAATTTCCCCACTTTGCGTACAAAGGCTAAATTTTGTGCAATTCCCTCTACTTCTGGTACCGCTACAGAAGTTACAGCTTTTTCAGTTATTACTGACTATGAAAAAGGCATCAAATATCCGTTAGCTGATTTTAACATCACACCGGATGTTGCGATTGTTGACCCTGATTTGGCCGAAACAATGCCGAAGAAATTGACAGCACATACAGGTATGGATGCCATGACACATGCTATTGAAGCTTATGTTTCTACTTTAAATTGTGATTATACAGATCCGTTGGCTTTACATGCCATTAAAATGGTCAGTGAAAATCTGGTTGCCTCTTATAACGGAGATATGGAAGCCCGTGCCAAAATGCATAATGCACAGTGCTTGGCTGGTATGGCTTTCTCCAACGCTTTGTTAGGTATTGTTCATTCTATGGCCCATAAAACCGGTGCTGCCTATTCCGGCGGACATATTGTTCATGGTTGTGCGAATGCGATGTACTTACCAAAAGTTATCAAGTTCAATGCCAAAGAACCGGCTGCTGCGAAACGTTATGAAGAAATTGCTATGTTCTTGGGTCTTGAGGCCTCTGTTGATGCTTTAATTGCCCATATTCAGAAGATGAATAAAGAACTCGATATTCCCACTTGCATTAAAGACTATGAAGGCGGAATCATCGACGAGAAAGAGTTCATGGATAAGCTGGCAAACGTAGCTGAATTGGCTGTTGGCGATGCTTGCACAGGCTCTAATCCCAGAACCATTACACCTGCTGAAATGGAAAAATTACTGAAATGCTGCTATTTTGATGAAGAAGTAGATTTCTGATTTTGAATTGATTTAAAAAGCTGCTGCTCATTTAAAGAGTGGCAGCTTTTTTATTGCTGAAATGCCCTTATAGATATGGACAGAA
>URPG01000088.1 GCA_900549675.1 uncultured Oscillospiraceae bacterium
CCTGCCAATGAATTTTCTACAGGAACGACAGCAAAATCCGCTGTTCCTTTTTCAACTGCCTGAAAAACATCTTCCCATGTTGAAGAAAAAGAAATTACATCGTTTGAGAAAAACAATTTAGCCGCTTGATGACTATAAGCTTCTTCCACACCCTGGCATAAAACTTTTACACCGGTTTTAGGCAGTATACATTCGGCTTGTTGCTGAATTTTCCGAATTTCTTCTCCTGATGCTAACATAAGATGCTGCTTTGCTCGGCTGGAAGACAGAATGGACGCATACACGGCAGAAATGTAATCTCCATTTTCACCTGTGTTATTGCGAATTTTTTCTAATATTTCTTTTTCACGAGTAGCATCATAAACCGGCATTTTATGTGCTTTTTTTATGTTGGCCACTTCCCCTGACAAGGCTAATCGCTTAACAAGCAACTCAATAATTTTTTGATCAGTTTCGTCAATTTTTTTTCGGGCAATTTCCATTTGTTTTTGATATTGCTCCATCTTCATTTCCCCTTTACAGTAAACCCGAACGTGCCATTAACTCGGCAATAGCAATGGCAGTAACAGACTCCACAACCGGAATTGCTCTTGGCACAATGCAAGGATCATGGCGGCCAATAACTGTTAATTTATCATTTTTTTGTGTTTTTAAATTAACAGTATCTTGTTCTTGAGAAACAGAAGCAGTTGGTTTTATCGCTGTTCTAAACAGTAAAGGCATACCGCTTGTCATACCTCCTAAAACCCCTCCGGCATGATTTGTTTTTGTTTTCACTACATCACCATCATAATAAAATGCATCGTTATGTTCACTGCCTTTCATTTTAGAAGCATGAAAACCTTCTCCAAATTCCAACCCCTTAACGGCTGGAATACCAAAAATCAAAGAGGATAATACATTTTCTACACCGCCAAACATGTGTCTGCCCAATCCTACGGGCAAGCCGATTACGGCACATTCTACAACACCGCCCACACTATCACAGTTTAAACGTGCTCGCTCTATTTCAGTATACATGGATGTTTTAGCTTCAGAGGAAATAACAGGAAAGTATTCTAATGCCAAAGATTCCAAACATTCTTTATCAATCTTGGTGGCATCAAATTGAGCATCTTCTATCGTTGCTATCGATAAAGCATGAGCACCAATATAAATTCCTTTTCTTTCTAAAATTTGACGGCAAACTGCTCCTGCAAAAACAAGAGGTGCTGTTAATCGTCCTGAAAAGTGGCCTCCCCCGCGAATCATTTTTACCTTTAAATTTTACAAAAGCAGGATAATCAGAATGTCCGGGTCTTGGTTTTATACTCAATTCAGAATAATCCTTTGAACGTTGATTTGTATTATAAATGACAGCACACAGTGGATCTCCGCTAAGAATCCCTTCTGCTGTAAGCCCGGATAAAACTTTTGGTTCATCGGCTTCTTTTCGTGTCGTAGAGGCTAAGTCTTTTCCAGGAGCTCTTCGTGCCATTTGCGCAAGCACTTGCTCCATGGAGATAGATTCTCCTGCCGGTAAACCATCTAACGTAATACCGATTGCCTCTGTATGACTACCCCCAAATATCGATAATTTGATTTGTTCACCCCACATTGATGACATCAGCTATCCCTCCTAACTGAATAAAATCTTGATAGAAATTAGGGTAAGACTTGCGAATACTCCAAGCATCCGTTACTGTAACGGGGTTTTCACTTATAGCAGCCACCGCAGATAATGCCATTAAAATACGATGGTCATTCATTCCCCGTGCTTCTCCACCCATTAGTTTTTCTTTTCCGATTATCATCAGTCCGTCTTCAGTTTCTTCTGCTTCTCCACCCAATGTTTGAATTGCTGAACGCATAGCAAACAGACGATCACATTCTTTAATTCTTAATCTTTCGGCATTATAAATCTTAGTAATACCTTTACATCCTGCTGCGCAGGCTGCTAATGCCGGCACTAAATCTGGAACCTGTGAAGCATCGATTTCCTGGCTGTGCAAACCATGAAAAGACAATTCTGCTTTTGGATTATAAGCAACCAAAGAATGGTCAGATTCTTCAATTGTCAGCCCAAATTTGCGATATAAGTCCAAACAAGCCTTATCACCTTGAACAGAATCAAACCGTAGTCCTGAAATGGTAATCGGCTTTGAATTAAAAGAGGCAAGTGAAAGAAAGAACGCCACATGTGACCAGTCGCCTTCTATCGTATAATTTTTAGCTTTGTACTTTTGGTTTCCTTTAATTTGCCAGCCATTGGAGATAGCATTAACCTGTACACCAAAATCCTTCATAATAGAAATTGTTAAATTAACATAACCTTCAGACTCAAGTGGAGAAGTTAAAAGAATTCTGCTGTCTTTAGGTAAGAGAGGTAAAGCTAAAAGCAATCCAGTAATGAATTGAGAGCTTATATTCCCCGGGAGATAAAAATCTCCGGCAGTGAGTTGTCCGGAAATAATCAAAGGCAGTTTGCCATTGGATTTCATTGTAATGCCATGGGACGGAAGGAGATTATAGTAGGTTTCTAGTGGTCTTTCAGGTAATCGGCCCTTGCCTGTAAAGGTACTTTCTATTCCCAGTGCCGCTGCAATAGGAATGAGAAAACGAAGAGAAGAACCTGATTCCCCGCAATCAATCGCTGCAAAATCCGCCTGTAAAGAATCAGCAGAAATCGATAACTCCTTTGAATCTTCATGGTAAGTTGTTATGGCACCAAGAGCCTCGATGGCCGAAATGGTAACTTGTATATCTTGACTTATTTCAACATTTTGTATAAGGCAATTTCCTCTAGAGAGTGCTGCACACAATATTGCACGATGAGCAGCACTTTTACTGGGCGGAATTTGCACATTTCCTTGTAGAGGATTACTTCCCTTTTTATAAATTACCTTTTCCATTATGCCCCCTTACATACAGTTCAGCAGTTCTTCACGGGTGGTTTTATAAATAACAGCATGACCGATTTTGTCCAATAAAATCAAATTAAGATGGTTTCCGGCACTTTTTTTATCCAAACTGGTAGCCTCCATCAACACTTCCTTTGTAAAAGTGGTGGATGTTGGCAGAGAGTATTGTTCTAATACACTTTTAATTTGTTCTGCTACTCCCTGAGGGGTAATACCCAATTTCTCACCGATTTGAGCCGCAATTACCATACCAATACCGACTGCCTCACCATGAGCGATTCCTTCAAAATTATATAGCTTTTCAATGGCATGACCAAAAGTATGTCCGAAATTCAAAATCATACGTCTGCCGGTATCATTTGTATCTTCTTCAACAACCTCTCTTTTAATATCAACACAACGGGCAATAATATCTTTCATTTCAGAAGTACGAATTCCTTGCTGAAGATGATTAAAAAGAGATTCATCTGCAATACAGCCATACTTAATAATCTCTCCCATTCCATCATGGAAATAATAAGAAGGAAGAGTAGATAGTGTTTGTGTGTCTGCAAATACTGCTAATGGTTGATGAAAAGCTCCCACTAGATTTTTTCCAAATGGCAAATCAACACCTGTTTTTCCACCAACACTGGCATCTACCTGTGCCAATAATGAGGTAGGCACTTGAATAAAACCAATTCCGCGTAAAAAGGTAGCTGCCGCAAAACCACCCATATCTCCAGCAACACCACCACCCAAAGTAAGGATAATATCACTGCGCGTAAAATGATTTTCCGCTAAAGCTTGATAAATTTTATAGACTGTTTGTATTTTTTTTGACGGTTCTCCTGCATCAAAAATAAAACGATATGTTTTAAAATTTGCTGTTTTTAAGTTATGTTCTAATTTACTGCCGTAAAGCGGAAACACATTACTGTCACTAATTATCATAATTTTTGTTCCCACGGGACAAAGTGAAGGTAGAATAGCAGATATCTTATCCAAAATTCCTGATTCGACATATACATCATAGGGCGGGGCAGTGTTAACATTTATTTTCAAACGTGGTCCCTCCTTTTAATATTGGCGGCTTTTTGCAATAATTCATTTAAATTTTCCTTTTTATCCTCAACTAGAGTATCACGAAAAAGAGCAAGATTGTGAATTAAAATATCAATTTCTTTGGTAAGTTCTTCTTTGTTTTCAATAAACAAATGTGTCCATAACTCAGCGTTAATATCAGCCACACGAGAAACATCTCGATAACTGCCTGCGGAGAAGCCGCAGTGAAATTCACAGGTTGGGCTCAAAACATAGGCACAAGCTAAAACGTGAGGAAGCTGAGAAGTAAAGGCAATCACTCTGTCATGTTTTTCTGGTGTTGTAAGAATAATTTTCCCAAAGCCCATGGCTCGAATTAAAGTCGAAAGCTTATCAATTGCATCTTGTGGCGCACCGCAAGGGGTAATAATATAAGAGGCTCCTATGAAGATACTAGGGTCACTGGCAGAAAAGCCATTTTTTTCTTTTCCTGCCATAGGATGAGCTCCTAAAAAGACAAAATTTCCAGGAATTTTTTTTATTTGCTCACAAATATAAGTTTTGATTCCACAGGTATCTGTGATGATACAATCTGACGGGAAATCTGTTTGATATCTTCGCACAAAATCAATCGCTTCTTTTGGATAGGTGCATAAGAAAATAACATCTGCATGGCGAATATCTTCTAAATCCGCCTTTCTATCGATAACCTTTAGGGAACAAGCATCTAACATGGTTTCTTCCTGTATATCAAATCCAAGGATTTCATGATTGGTGTTTCGTTTTAAAGCTTTTGCGATAGAACCGCCGATCAAACCTAAACCGACCACTATGATTTTCTTCATAGGAACTCCTTTTATCTGTGCTTTTCATTAAAGTGATTTTAAAGCCTCATGCAGTTTAAATACTTTTTTGGCAACAACATCAAATTGTTCTGGTGTTAATGATTGCGCCCCATCCGAAAGAGCATGAGCAGGATCGTTGTGAACTTCAATCATTAGGCCGTCTGCTCCGATAGCAGCAGAGGCAATTGCCAAATGTTCTACAAGCCAGCTCATACCGGAAGCATGACTGGGGTCAACAATTATCGGCAGATGTGAGAGCTTTTTCAGAACCGGAACAGCAGAAATATCCAACGTATTTCGAGTTGCTGTTTCATACGTGCGTATCCCTCTTTCACATAAGATAACCTTATTATTTCCACCCGCCATAATATACTCAGCGCTCATCAATAATTCGTCAATCGTATTGGCAAAACCCCTCTTTAAAAGAATAGGAGTATCCAACTCACCTAATTTTTTTAGTAATTCAAAATTTTGCATATTACGAGTTCCCACTTGAATTACATCGACTTCTTTATATAGGTCTAGGTGCTCAGAACTCATAATTTCAGTTACAATGGGCAAGCCTGTTTTGGCTTTTGCTGTCAGCAGTAATTCTAAACCTTCAGCACGCATTCCCTGAAATGCATATGGAGAAGTTCTGGGTTTAAATGCACCGCCTCTCAAAAACTGAGCGCCTGATGCCTGCACTTTTTTAGCGATTTCAACAATCTGCTCTTCACTTTCTACCGAACAGGGACCAGCCATAATAGAGAGTGAGCCATCTCCAATTTTAGTTCCGTTTTTCAAAGTAATGACAGTGTCATCGGGATGAAATTTCCGATTTGCTTTTTTATATGGTTCTTGTACTCTTTTTACACTCTCGATAAAATTTTGTGCTTGTAAGTATTCAATATCAATGGCTGTGGTATCCCCTATCAAGCCTAAAACTGTGCTGTGACTTCCTACCCAAGTGTTAACCGATACACCAAATTGGTTTGTTAGCTTATTTACAAATTGTTCGATTCTTTCTTTTTTTTCATTTGGTTTTAAGACAATAATCATTTTGCATGCTCCTTTAAATTTTATAATACAACAACAAAAGCGAAGCCATATGGCTCCGCTTTATAAGTATAAAAATAGATTACTTCTAATTTATCAAAACAGAAGGATATTCATACACAAAAGAATCAACGCAGCCGGCTATTACGATGTACAGCAAAAGAAACCCACGTATGTAAATCGTGAGCTAAAAAAGCTAATAAATCGTTTTGCATTGGCTGAAGTCATGTGTAGACCTCCATGAATTAATAATTACTAACTAAATATTACACTGATTCCCAAGCGATGTCAAGCGTTAATTAGAATACTACTTGTTTTTAATATCACTTTTTTTGACTAGACGGCCATTAACATATACAAATTCGTTTTCATCATCTTCTTCAGCTTCTGTTTCATCTAATAAAGAATTGTCTTTTTCTTGTGTAGCTGAAATCTCTGTTGTATCTTGGTTGGCCTTATCAATCATCATTTTTTTTATTAAAGGATACACCGTAAAATTAACCGTGAAACTTACAAATGAGAAGAAGAAAAGCAAGAAAAAGATAAACAAAACAAACATCATTAGATAAGGATTTACCGGCAGCAACAAAACAACCGCTGCTAAAGCAGCAAACAGAAAAGTGAGCAAGAAGTTTCGTCCCATTCCTAATGCAGCAAAAATGAAAGCGTTTTTATAGGCTTGTTTAAATTTTAAATCAAAAGTTACAAATAATATTGGCAAGTAATATTGTGCGAATACGAATAAAAGAAGAGCTACTATGGTAAATCCAAGAGGAATATAATAGAACCAACCTTTATAAAGCATATTGTAATAATAAAATGTTGAGAAGGTTAGTACAACGTAAGCTACATAGCAAACTACACCATTTAATAAGAAATACTTGAAATTGTTTTTTGTAGCCTTCATGAAATCTGTCCAAATAAAAGCATGCTCTTCTCGAGCAAAATTTCTTGTAATTAAAGTGATACCGCCAATAAAGGGAGAAATCAAAATCAGTGGGATAGGTACAACATACAAGGCCCAATTGTACAGGTATTTCCGGGTTGGCTGACGGCAATAAAAGAGCCGGATGCGGTGAAACCAAAAAGAACAAAAAGAACATGAGTATAAAAGCAATGGCGAAAGGTACAAAAAATAATAAATTAGCTTGGATAAGCTTAGACATTTTTCTTCCATAAATCTCAAAATAACGAACAGGGGCCGCCTTAGGGGGTTCATCCTTGCTGACACCGGGGCCGGGTTTATTGTAATTACCAAATCCTAAAAATCCCAAAAAATCAACTCCATTTCAAATTCCTTAATATTATCCCAACTTTGCTTTAGGATGACATTCATTATACACCTGTTTCACATGTACGTCCATAAGCTGAACATAAATTTGTGTAGAAGATATGTCAGCATGTCCCATCATAGTTTGAATATCTTTAACAGACGCTCCGTTTTCCAACAAATGCAAGGCAAACGAATGTCTGAGTGTATGAGGGGTAATTTCTTTTGTAATACCAGCCATTTCTGCATATCCCTTTATAATTTTCCAAAAGCCTTGCCTTGTCAGTCTTCCCCCATTCAAATTTAAGAACAGAGCTTTCTCCTGATCGGAATCCACAATTATACTTCTCATACGGTAAATATAATCAGATACACTAACGATGGCGGCAGGATAAACCGGCAACGCCCGGATTCCTTTTGTTCCTTTGCAATATAATACTCCGGAACGCATATTAAAATCAGACAAATCTAAATTTACCAGTTCAGAAGCACGAATACCCGTAGCATAAAGAAGCTCTAACATCGCTTTATCCCGGCAACCCTTTGGTTCTGTAATATTGGGTTGAGCCAATAAATTTTCTATTTCTGTTCCCGAAAGCACTTGGGGAAGTTTTTTCTCCGGTTTCTGCAGTTTAATTCCTTTTGCAGGATTATGCTGCATTTTCCCCTCAAATATAAGTGCCCTGTAAAAGCAACGCACAGAGGCGAGATTTCTTGAAATTGTTGTCTATATGGCTTCATTTTTTATAATCGCAATGATA
>URPG01000089.1 GCA_900549675.1 uncultured Oscillospiraceae bacterium
CTATAACATGATTTTAGGATGTATTACAATTTCGATTGTTGCTATTTCAACAGCTACTTTAATAGTGGATTTAATTTATCCGTTTATTGATCCGCGTATTCGCTATAGCTGAGGAGAGGGTGATAATGATGAAAAAATTTTGGAAAAATGCTAACTCCAGATTGAAATCAGGATTGATTATAACAGCTTTTTTTCTGTTTATTGGATTTATCGTTTATTATATTCCGCATGCAAATCCTTTTACTTATAATACCTATCCTGAAAAATTAATGCCCTCTTTTCAGCATTGGCTGGGAACTACCAGTATGGGGCAGGATGTTATGTGGCTTTTGATAGAATCAATCCACAATTCTTTGCTGATTGGTTTAATTGTAGCAACAATTGGTACAGTAGTCGGTGTTTTTGTAGGCCTGTTGGCTGGATTTTCAGGCGGAGCAGTGGATAGGATTTTAACGGTTGTTACGGATACGTTTGTGGTCATTCCTTCCTTGCCAATTTTGATTTTAATGACATCATTGATGAAAGGCTCTTCTACTGTGATTTTAATGGCACTGGTGCTTGCAATGTTCGCTTGGGCATGGCCAAGCCGCCAAATTCGCTCTATGGCCTTGACAATAAAAGAACGTGATTTTATTCATACCGCATGGTTTTCTGGTGAGGGAACTTTTCAAGTGGTAGCAACGGAGATTTTGCCTTATGCGCTTACTTGGTCGTTATCCAATTTTATGAATGCAACCTTGTCAGCGATTGCATCGGAATCCAGCTTGGCAGTGTTAGGGCTGTCACCCGCAAATTTAATTTCGTTGGGCAATATGATTCAATGGGCAAGAGATCGAAATGCCATCTTTGCAGGGCAGTGGTTCTGGATAGGCTCTCCGATTATAGCAACCGTTTTACTTTTTATCGGTCTGTTCCTCTTAATTACAGGATACAACGATTATTTATCAATGAAGAGAGGTAAATAGATATGCTTACAATAGACCATCTCTCAACATCCTATAAAACAATGGATGGAGACGTAAAGGTTATCAACGATTTAAATTTTCAAATCTATGATAACGAGATTTTTGGAATTGCGGGAGAATCAGGCTGCGGGAAAACCACCTTGCTTAAAACGCTGTATGATATTGTGCAGTTTCCTTTGCAGATAGACTCCGGCAAAGTCATTCTAAGCGGCGAAAAAGAAGGCAAAACATTTTCTTTTTCATCAGGTGAGATTGCAAAAACATGGTGGGAGAATATTTCCTACGTGCCGCAGGCGGCACAAAGCGTGTTGAATCCGATTACCAAGATAAAATATCAATTTTTAGATTCCATTGCAAAGGCAGACCGCAAAAATCAAACAGAAGAGGAAATTTTGGCTCGGGTAAAGGAGTATCTGGAAGAATTAAGTTTATCGGCCGATATTTTAGAGGCTTATCCGTTCCAACTGTCCGGCGGGATGCGACAGCGAGTAATTATTGCCCTTGCCACATTTATGTCGCCCAATGTTGTTTTGGCAGATGAACCGACAACTGCTTTGGATGTGGTTGTGCAAAGAGGAATTTTAATGCTTCTCATGCGCCTGCAAAAGCAATTTAAAAATACATTGGTGCTGGTGAGCCATGATATGGGGGTACATTATCAAGTCACACATCGCATGGGGATTATGTATTCCGGCAGTTTTGTGGAAATGGGCAAGACAGAAGATATTTTTGATGACCCTATCCATCCCTATACAAAAATGTTGGTGGGTTCCTTACCAAGGGTAGGCGATAAAAGCCAAAAAGTAGGTATACCGGGTCGCCCGCCATCGCTGACAGACCCGCCTCCCGGATGTCGGTTTGCACCGCGCTGTCCACTCGCAACAGATTGCTGCCGTCAGGAAGCGCCTCCGTTTTTAGAAGTGAGTCCGGGCCGTTTTGCAGCTTGCCATCATTTGGACAGGGAGGTGAAAGGCAATGGCTGAAAGATTATTGGAAATTAAGAATGTCAGCAAAATATTTAAAATCGGAGGAATGCTGAGTGGAAAAAAATTAGTAGCGGTAGATGATATTTCGCTCGAGGTTGAATCGGAAAAACCGGTAATTGTATCGGTCGTAGGGGAATCGGGCTGCGGAAAAACAACGCTTTGTAAAATGATTTTACGTCTATATCAGGCTGACAAAGGTGAAATTCTGTTAGCGGGAAATTCATACGCCGATAAAAAGGTCTATAATCCAAAGCAATTTCGGTTGGATGTACAACCGATTTTTCAAAACCCTTATGAATCTTTTTCTGCACGTAAACCGGTTGACAGTTATCTGTTTAACACAGCTTTACGTTTAGGCATTGCAAAAACAAAAGTTGAGGCTGAAAAATTAATAGAAGAAACCCTTCATAACGTTGGGATGTCTTTAGCAGTGGTTAAAGGGAAATATCCGGCACAGTTCTCCGGAGGGGAACTTCAGCGAATTTCCATTGCCAGGGCTTTAATTACCCGGCCTAAGCTAATTATTGCCGATGAACCGGTAGCAGCCATAGATGCCTCCATGAAAATGAATATTGTCAATTTATTCAAAGAACTTAAGGAACAGTATCAGGTATCTTTTATCTATATTACGCATGATTTGTCCACAGCGTATTATGTTTCGGATTATATCGCAACGTTATATCGCGGATGCTTAATTGAATATGGAGAGGCCGCGAAAATCATGGATAGTCCGGCTCATCCTTATACAGAATTATTGATGAATGCAGTACCCCGTGTGGGCGATAAATGGAAAGATAATTTGGTTTTGCCGGATACCGAAGAAAAAGAATATTCAATTTCATATTGTAAATTCGCACCTCGTTGTCCTTATGCCACAGAAGAGTGCCGTACTAAACGACCGGAACTTCGTTTCATTGAAGGGGAAAGAAAAGCGGCATGTTTTCATCCGCTTAGTTCTTCATAAATAAAAAAAGTCAGTGCTTTTTATAAAAGGCACCGACTTTTTTTATTCTGGGGTGATTCATGAATAAACTTATGGCAATAATATCCGCATGAAAGAATGGGCAGACGGATTTTCGATTGTTAATCCTCAATAAGAAAATTTAGCATGAAAAAGATGACAAAAGGGGAATTTGATGGTACAATATTTAATATGGTCGATAATCTCCAAGCGGAAAAGCACGGTGTACAGGCGGTGTTTGCTTTTTTATCTACAAAGACGGAGAAATCAAAAAAACTTAGGTTGCTGTGAGGACACAGAATAAGTTGAAGAAATTGTTGTGAAATATATGTAGAATTTATTGGATGTGATATTTGTGTTAAGCCAAAAAAAATACAGGGTTTATTGTGATATTTTAAAGCAGGAATTATTATTGGCAATGGGCTGCACAGAACCTATTGCGATTGCCTATTCTGCCGCGCTTATAAAAAAAGAGCTGGGTGTTTTTCCTGAAAAAATAAAGGTATCTTTAAGCGGCAATATCATTAAGAATGTTAAAAGTGTCGTTGTGCCCAATACCGGCGGTGCCAGAGGAATTGAGGCCGCTGTTGCTGCAGGTATGATGGCAGGCCATCCGGAAAAAAAGCTCGAGGTTTTGTCTGTCTTGCAGGATTGTAATCAAGAAAAAATCAATTCTTTTTTGAAAAAATGTAATATATTAATTCAAAAAGTAGATCAAGGGCACATTTTTGACATTCAAATAGAGGCAGAAGCAGGAGAAAATACCGCTAAGGTTAGAATTGCAGATTTCCATACCAATGTTGTCTTATTAGAAAAAAACGGACAAAAGCTGATTCAAAAGCCTTTACAAAAAATTGATTCAGTAATGGAAGAGGATAAAACTCTTTTAAACGTAAAAGATATAGTTGAATTTGCCGATACGGTTATTTTATCTGATGTTGCAGAACCTATCGAACAACAAATAGCTTATAACATGCGTATCGCCGAAGAGGGACTAAAAAATCCGTACGGTGCCTGTATTGGACGGATGCTTTTACATGGCAGTGAAAATGATATACGCAGGCGGGCGCGTGCTTTTGCTGCCGCTGGTTCCGACGCAAGAATGAACGGCTGTGAATTGCCGGTTTGCATTGTATCTGGCAGTGGTAATCAGGGAATTACGACGTCTGTTCCTGTTATCGTTTATGCAGAAGAGCTTAAGGTTCCTCGTGAAAGGCTTCTTCGGGCGTTAGTTATCGCTAATCTTGTTACGGTTCACCAAAAAACAGGTATTGGCAGGCTGTCTGCCTATTGTGGTGTTATCACCGCAGGCTGCGGATGTGGGGCTGGAATTGCTTATTTGTACGGCGGCAAGTACAAAGAAATTGCTCACACCATTGTTAATGCGGTTGCCATTCTTTCCGGAACCATTTGTGACGGAGCTAAGTCTTCGTGTGCCGCTAAAATTTCCATGGCTGTTGAAGCCGGTATTTTAGGATTTGAAATGTATCAAAGCGGACAGCAATTTTATGACGGAGAAGGCATCGTGACCAAGGGTGTGGAAAAAACAATTGAAAATGTCGGGCGTTTGGCCAAACAAGGGATGAAAGAAACAGATTCTGAAATTATGAAAATAATGTTAAAAGAATAAAAATTTATGTTAAAAAGAGAGGATATCAAATGAGTACAAATGAAAAATATCATGGTTTTTTGGTCAAGCAAAAGCAATATATAGAAGAATTGCAGGGCGATGCGTATGAGTTACAGCATGAAAAAAGCGGTGCAAAGGTTTTGGTGGTGGATAACCAAGATGAAAACAAGGTTTTTTGTGTTGGTTTTAAGACTTTGCCCGAAGACAGTACCGGTGTATTTCATATTTTGGAGCATTCCGTCTTAAATGGTTCTCGTAAATATCCGATAAAAGAAACATTCGTAGAGTTATTAAAGTGCTCCATGCAAAATTATTTAAATGCGATGACATTTTCAGATAAAACGATTTATCCTTTTGCCACAGTGAATGAAAAAGATTACTTGAATCTAATGGATGTCTACTTAGATGCGGTATTTTATCCTGCTATTTATCAAAAAAAAGAAATTTTTGAGCAGGAAGGCTGGCATTTCGATTTTGAAGAAGGCCAAACAGAACCGCATATCAACGGTGTGGTTTATAATGAGATGAAAGGTGTATTCTCTTCGGTAGACAGCCGTTTGATGTATGCCGTAGATAAAGCTATGTTCCCGGACAATACCTATGGTTATGTTTCCGGTGGAAATCCGGATGTGATTCCGGAACTTACCTATGAAAAATTTTTAGCCACACATAAGAAATTTTACAGCAGTGATAATTGTTATATGATTCTATATGGAAAAATGGATATAGATGAAAAGCTTGCTTTTATTGACCGTGAATATCTTTCACAGTTATCACCCCGGAATTATAATTATGAAATTCCATTGCAGATGCTGCCTAAGGAAAAATCCAGAAAAGAATATTACCCGTTGGAAGAACCCACAGGAAAAGATGTGCAAGCTGCCTTGGCCTATCATATCGGCACGATTGATGAGCAAGACACGTTGTTGGCCGCTTATATTCTTACCAATGCAATAATGGGAAACAATGAAGCACCTTTGAAAAAGACATTGCTGGAATCCGGTATAGGAGCAGACGTTTCTGTCAATGTTATTGATGGTGTGTTACAGCCTTACTTGTACTTTGTATTAAAAAATACAGATGAAGAAGGTGTAAAACAGTTTGAGCCGCTAATACGAGAAAAAGTAAAAGAATTATGTGAAAAAGGTATTGATAAAGAATTACTTACTGCTGCTGTTAATTCATTTGAATTCATGATGAATGAAAAGGATGGAGGTCTTCCTGACGGCATTCTCTGCGGCATTAACGTAACATCGTCTTGGATACACGGACAAAATCCGCTGGATGCATTAGTGTATAATCAACGCTGTCAAGATTTGCGGCAGAAGCTTAAAACGCACTACTTTGAAGAATTGTTGGAAAAAGTGATTCTAAAAAATGAATACTATGTATCTGTTTCACTTTTTCCGGAACCTAAAAAAACGGAAAAAACTGTGGAAGTGCCCGCGACAGAAAAATTAGAACTTTTAAATCCTCTTACTATCGAAGATTTAAAGCAGGAAGAAAAGCATATTAAAACCAGTGTAAATACATTAAGCAATATAAAAGTGCTGTATCGTCCTGTTTCAACCAATGGAATCAGCTATGTGAATTGGTATTTTGATTTAGGGGCCATCGCCGCTGAAGATATGCCTTATATTCAATTAATGACGTCATTATTTGCAAATTTGGATACAGCAAAACATAGGGCCAATCAATTAAATATTTTGCTTTCAACTTGGCTGGGAGATTGGAGTGCCTATCTTGATGTGTTTACTGATTGTGTCACGAAGGAAGTAAAAGTAAAGCTTGTATTGGCTGTCAGTGCTTTAAATAGCAGTTTGCCGTATATGGTTTCATTGCCCGAAGAGATGATTTTAGAAACACTGTTCCGACAAAAGGATGAAATTCGTAAAGCAATTCAGCAAACAAAACTAAGAATGGAACGTGGGTTTGTAACGGGCGGGAATTATTTTGCTTCCATTAGAATGTCCTCTTATCATAGCTTAGAGGGTATGCTGCAAGAGAGAACTTCAGGGTATTCTTATTACGAATTCTTAAAGCATTTAACAGAGTTGGAAGATTCTCAATTTGAAAATGTACTGGAGAGATTAACTCAGTTGCAAAAGCAAATATTTTCCGATTCTCCGCTGACTGTCAGTTTTTCTGGAAAGGAAGATTGTTTTACGAATTATACGCATCTGTTCTCACAAGGTAAATTAATTTCTTTTAATGATAGAAGTCATGTAGAAAAAAATTATCAAGATACCTTTAGGAATGTAAATCAAGAAGCCTTTATTATTCCCGGAAAAGTATCATACAATGTTTTAGGATATCAATCAGAGTATAACGGCGTAAACTTAGTGCTTTCACGTATTTTAAGTTTTGATTATCTTTGGAAAGAAATTAGAATTAAAGGTGGTGCATATGGCGCAGGTATGCAGTTGGCTCGCCGTGGTGCGGTAACTCTCTATTCTTATCGTGACCCCAATGTAAAAGAAACTTTTGAAGTTTATCACAAAATTCCAGAATACCTGAGTCGTACCAATTTTACAAAGGAAGAAATGACACAATATATCATTGGTACCATGGCGCAATACGATACAGTGCTAAAACCCCGTGCAGTGGCAATTCGTATGGATAGACGATATTTTACAGCTGAAACTGAAGAAATGCGAATGAATATTAGACAAGATATTTGCTCTGTAACTTCTGACTCAATTCAAGCACAGGCTGAGAAAATAAAATCATTCATTCATACACAGGACTATTGTACTTTTGGTTGCAAAGAAGCGGTTGAAAAATCAAAAGATTTATTCGGTAAGATTATTTCCATCTAATATTAACGAATCGTTTTATGCGAGAAACAATCAAAGAAATTTAATTTTAAAGCAAATGAATTAAAATATCATAAAAATTGTGCAAGGATAGTGTCGGTGTGGATATAAAGACGAATGTTATGCGAATTTTGGACCAACATAAAATCAAATATCAGGCTCACAGTTATGCTAATACAGATGCGATAAGCGGTGTTGATGTGGCAGAGGTGCTGAATCAAAATAAGGCACAAGTTTTTAAGACATTGGTGACAAAGTCAAAAACGGGAAAATATTACGTATTTTTAATACCAGTCAACTGTGAGTTGGATTTAAAAAAATGTGCTGAGGCCGTAAATGAAAAATCGGTTGAGATGATTAGGAGCAAGGAACTACTGCCGATTACAGGATATGTACATGGCGGCTGTTCTCCTATTGGTATGAAAAAAAGTTTTCCAACTTTGATTCATCAAACCGCTGAAAATTTTGACACAAT
>URPG01000090.1 GCA_900549675.1 uncultured Oscillospiraceae bacterium
TTTTGGCAATGCGGGTGCGGGGGCAGCCACAGCAGGAGCTGCTGCCACGGGAGCAGGAGCGGCGGCAGGTGCCACTGCAGGTGCCGGCGTTCCTTCTGCAACTTCAGATACTTTTACTTCATATGTTGTTCCATTAACGGTTACATGATATGTTTTCATAGTAATAAACCTTTCTTTTTCATATTATATTTGAATACTCTTTGCCGCAAGCCTAATCTCATTAAACCCGGCGAATAGAATGAATGCGGATATGTGAAACATCCGTACCTGTCGACTCTGCAATGGCAGCAGCAATCACGGCAACCAGCTGGCTTTTGTCTGTCTGTACCGGTGAAGGAGTGCTTACCGCTTGCATAACTGCTTGCGTCTTTTCTGCAAAAACCTCCGGTTTATCCGCTATTTTTTTAACTTTGTTCGCGATATAAAATAGAGTAATAGCAATTACAGCTAAAATTGCGACAAACGCAATAAGCAAACCAAAAAACAAATCTAGCCGTAATGCTTCCTGCAACAAGGTTTTTGCCCCGTTTAATACTTCATCGTAAACCATCATCATTGTACTCTCCTTTCTGTTAAGTTCAAAAAAACAGGGAAAGTTATTCTGTTCTAAAAAATAGCCCAAACTCCCACATTTTATTCAAGTAATCTTATAATATCATTTCTCTGATTTTTTTACAAGCTTTTTTTACCAATTTACTTTGCATAACAGAATTATTTTTTATATATAGTTCTTTTTGCAAGTCCGCCTTGGGACTAAAATTCTAACAAATCCTGTATCCTAGCTGTTTATATTCAAATAAACCTGAAATTGTTTCGTCCTTATTATGAAAGGCAACCTTCTCTCCCTTGCAAAATAAAATTAATCATAGTAGAATAGATTTATTCAGATTTATTTTTCATTTATTTTGGTTACTTATGCATAAATTCAATAATTCTCTTGAAAGAAAGGGCATAAAATGTTTTCCAATAAAAGTCTGCGAAATTTAATTCTCCCTCTCATTGTTGAACAATTTTTAGCCGTTACCATTGGTATTGCCAACACTGCCATGGTTTCTTCCTGCGGAGAGGCGGCTGTTTCAGGCGTTTCTTTGGTGGACTCCATTAACATCCTCCTCATCAACCTATTTTCTTCTATCGCCACAGGCGGTGCGGTTGTTGCTTCACAATATTTGGGCAAAGGAGAACGCTGGAATGCTAATAAAATAGCCAATCAGCTTGAATATTTTTCTCTTGCGGCCGCTTTGTTGATTTCTGCTTTGGCAATTTTATTTCGTGACTTTGCTTTACAGGCTATCTTTCAGGACATTGCTGATGATGTTATGCAAAATGCCCGTACATACTTTTTCGTTTCTGCTCTTTCATATCCGTTTTTAGCTGTATATAATGCCGGTGCTGCCCTTTTCCGTTCTATGGGAAATTCCAAAATTTCCATGTTTATTTCAATTTTGATGAATATTGTGAATATCACTGTTAGTGCCGTTGGAATTTATTCGTTTAATCTTGGTGTTTTAGGGGCGGCAATCGCTTCACTTTGTGCCAGAGTCCTTGGCGGTGTTTTGATTACTCTTCTTTTGTTGAATCCCACCAGAGAAATTCACTTGGACCAAATCTGGAAAATAAAAATCTATCCTCAATATATAAAAAAAATTATGAAAATCGGTGTTCCCAGCGGTCTGGAAAACAGTGTTTTTCAGTTGGGAAAAATACTGACCATGAGTATTGTATCCAGCTTTGGTACAGCTGCCATTACTGCCAATGCAGTAGCGGGAAATTTATCTTCGATACAAATTATTCCGGGCAATGCTATCGGTATGTCTATGTTAACCATAGTTGGACAGTCCGTTGGTGCCTCTGATTTAGAGGGTGCGAAGAAATATACCAAAAAACTGATGAAACTGGCGTATCTTTCCGTTTGGGTAATGACTGTTTTAATTTTTGCGGGGAAAGATCTTATTTTAGGAGTATATCATTTATCCGCCGAAACCACTCAAATTTTAATTCAGCTTTTTATTGTTCATGCTGTTTGCTGTGTACTTTTCTGGCCGTTGTCTTTCACATTGCCAAATGCTTTGCGTGCCGCGGGTGATGCCAAATTCACAATGATTGCTTCGCTTTTCTCCATGTGGATTTTCCGTATTGGTTTTAGCTACCTCTTAGCTTTCACTTTCCAAACGGGCGTACTTGGCATTTGGATTGCCATGTGTATTGATTGGCTTTTCCGGGCAATTTGTTTTATGATTCGTTTTCGAAACGGAAAATGGAAAAATCATCGTCTTGTTTAACGGGATTAAACTTGCATTTGAAAGGAGATTACGATATGTCCTATGATGCTTTTACCGCTGGTGTAGAGCCGGGCGGATTACGCACAAAAAATGATATTCGCATCTTAATTTGCTATATCTTGGAAAGTGTAAATGCGCCCCTCTCCGGAGATGACCTTGCCAGTATCCTGCAAGAAAAATCGTTGGCGAACTATTTTGAAATTATCGATGCTATTAACACATTGATTGAGAAAGAAAATATCCGTGCGGATGAAAACGGCTATTATTTAATTTGTGATACCGGCAGAGAAATTGCTGAAACCTTAGACACTACTCTGCCCCTTTCTGTGCGTGATAAAGCTTTAGAGGCTGCTATCAGTACCATGGCCCGCACCAGAAATGAAAAGGAAAACAAGGTGGAAATCACCCGAGAAGAAAAAGGTTTTCGTGTAACATGCCATATCTCGGGCGGTGATGTAGATTTAATGGAGATATCTATTTATGTTCCGCATGAGAAACAAGCAAAGTTGGTAAAATCTAACTTTCATGAAAATCCCGCAAAAATTTATGAGATTATCTTGAATGCTCTCACCGGTCGAGTATAAAGTTTGCCACCATATAACACTATCATTCATTCTATTAAAACCAGACCTCCTTTGACAACCCAGCGTCAAAAGAGGTCTAATTTTTTACACTAATTAGGGCGGCTACCGCTGTTCTGGCTTCCTCAAACACAGATTTCTTACCGTTCGGTTCCGGTTGATTGGGTACAAACCCTTCAAAAATACAAATTGCGCCGTCTTTTTTTGCAATCTCATAATCTTTTGGGTTATTAAGTGTCCAGCTGACTTCCTGCATACCAAAAAAATCTTTTGCCATCCTCAGAGAAATATTATTTCGCAAACGAAAATCATAAGCCTCAAAATCGGGACGAGTCATGAAGTTTGTCATTAAATTTTGCCCCAGAAACGCACCTGCGGGAGATAGATTTTTTGAGGGAACTAAATGGCTCATTAACTGTCCACGTACAACATTGGGCCGGTGCTGGCGAAACCATCGTACAATGCGCGGATCAAAAGATTCAATACAATAAGGACCTTTATATTGATCCAAAATTTCAACAACAAGGGGACAAATTTTTTCAGCCCTACTGTATGGTTTTATCTCTATCATCAAGGGGACGCGGCGCCCCACTGCTTTTAAAACATCTGATAATAAAGGGATTTTTTCTTCTGTTCCAAAAAGAGGGTAGGTCTTGAGTTCCCCGAAATCCAAATCGACAATCTTAAAATCTGTAACACTGCTGCGCTTTAAATCCATATCATGATGGACGACTACTTGATTATCTTTGGTCAGTTGTACATCCAATTCAATTCCAAATCCGGCTTCCGCCGCTAAACGGAATGATTTTAAAGAGTTTTCGGGAATGCCATTTTTATTGTTGTGCAGTCCGCGATGGGCAAAATCAAATTTTTTCAATTCTTTTAATTCTGCTTGATGCGTTTGATTGGGCGCAATTGCCCAAAGCCAAAAGAGAAATAAAATGCAAAAAGACAGAATTATTCCGATAAAAAACGGCACAGTAAAAATCACACTCCCCCACAATTTTCTTTTTTTCAATCATACCGCCTCTTTTCAAAAAAATCAAGTCACTTTATATGAACGGAAAAAGCCTAAAATTCCTACACAATTTTAGGTTCTCCCATTCAGTACTTTCTTTTCTCTGAAAAAGTTGGATAATGAGGCATAAAAAACCGACGATAAATTCGCCGGTCTCTTTCGTTTTATTTTTTTTATTTTTTAATTGTTATCCGAAATTGTAAATAATTCTTGAAGCCTGTTGGCAGAATCAAAGACATTATTATATTGCAGCATATTATACTCCTGCATTAAGTCTTGATACGGCGTTTGTTCCTCCGGAGAATAAACTGCCCCGCTGCGGTCTATTTTTCCGACACCGGTAATAACAGGAAGGCTTTGGTGTAAATAATGCAAATATTTTTGAAAAGGAGTTCCTTCTAATCCGGCGGCTCTCATCAACAAACCGGATAGATAGTTCAAACTGGTTTCTTCAATTTCGGGTTGTTCCATCTCATAATTGGCCCAAATTAAATAGGGCACCTCTTGTCTTTTCATCAGCTCTTCTTTGCTTAAATCAGGAAAATCAGGACTCCCCAAGAGCTCTCCCATTTGATGGTTATCTCCGGCAAACGGCCAGTGATCTCCAAAGAAGAGGATTACCACGGGTTCTTTTTCCTTCTCAAAATAACGAATCATTTTTTCAAATGCTTTATCCGAGGATAAAGTAGAGGTTAAATATTGATTTGCGTCAGAGAAATCGCCTTCTCCCGACATCACCTCTACGGCCGCAGGATAATTTTCCATTTCAAATCCACCGTGATTGGCTATGGTAATCAAAAAAGTAAATAAAGGCTGTGTTTTATCCCGCTGCTCATACTTATGAATCACTTCATTATAGCAAGACTCATCATTGGTATAGCCTCTTTCCCCTATTTTTTCTGTTTGAAACGAATAAAAATCAACAAATTCGTCAAAGCCTAAATTTTTATAGGCCGTATCTCTTTGCCAGTTAGAGGCATTGGCAGGGTGAATGGCCAACGTTTGATAGCCGTAATCCTTAAGGGTGCTCACCAGAGAATTCTGCGGTGTTCTCACATATTGTTGATAAGGTTTACTCCCAATGGGGAAAAAAGACATTGAATTCCCCGTTAAAAATTCATATTCACTGTCACAAGTACTGCCTGCAAAGACAGATGAATAGGCCGTACCGGAAATTATATTTTCAGTTTTTTGCTGTAAAGAATGAATAAACGGCATATTGTCCTGCGACAATTTTAAGTTTGAGTTTGTGGTCAGTACATCTGTCATGGATTCACACATAACCGCAATAATGGTAGGCTTTTTTTTCGGCTCGGCCAATAAAGAAGGCGCTTCGAGCCTGTTAATTTGTTCTTTCAGCTTTTCCATGCTTTCAGGACCATAGCCATCCGGTTTTTCAACCATCATAAATTGAATGTTGGCGAAAAAACCCGCCAGCATACCTGTGTTTCGACTGCTGGCAATTTGATTCCAAGGATACACTGAAATCTTTAAAGAAGAAAGAATATCAACCGGAAAAATACAGACATAAAGCCCTATCGCCAAAACAGCGGAAATCATTCTTTCTTTTATTCTCCATGCAAGAGAATACGTTTTATCATTGGGCTGAATACGAGAAATGACAGACAACAAAAACAGCATAACTACCATTACAAGCGCAATGGAATCCGTTATGGAAAAATCATATCTCCCCGCAACATCCATCGCCGTTCCCATCGATTGTATATCCCAGGGAAGTACAGGACTGCTGCGAAAAATAATAACAAAATAATTGGCCACTGCAAATAAGAAGGAAATACAAAAACCAATTAAGCAGGTTAAGAATGTGTGGCGAAACAGACAATACAACACAGCAAAAATCATAAGAAAGCATATGTAATTGGCTAGAATGCGTATTCTTTGGGAAGAAGAAAACACTGTGGTTTCATTGATGTATTCTACCGCAGCCATACATAAAAAAGGAAACACAAACAGCAAAGCCAAAGAAATGATTTTACGTATTTTTTGACTTAGCCGAATCTCCAAAAGCTGTAAAAAAGCACCGGCAACAGAAAGTAAGACACATAGAACCGGCAAAATAACATCTAGACCTGTCCTTTCTTCCACACGGCTTCGCGTTAATAGATACGGAAATAGAGCAAACAGGACAATAGACGGCAAGAGAAACAATGCCGCATACAACCAACGCTTTTTATCTTTATACAGCAAAGTCAATCGATTATTCTGTAATATTTCTTCGTCTTTCTCCAAAACATCACCTTCCATAATTCTTTTCATACCCGCTTACATCAGTAACCGCAAACTTCATCAAACAGACGACAAAAAAGCAACTCTTTATCACAAGAGTCACCTTTGTTTATCCAAAACATAATTATTCGGCTTCCGGAAAACCATACCCCTCATCAAAATCATATGTATCTTGCCGAGCAAAAGCCTCTGTACTTTCCGATGCTTTAAAAAATATGGTGACTGTCTGAAAAATAATTTTTATATCCTGCCAAATGCTGAAGTTTTCAATATACATTAAATCCATTACTAATTTATCCTTGGGAGAGGTATTATATTTACCACTGATTTGAGCTAACCCCGTTAATCCTGCCTTCGCTCTTAATCGGTAAGAGAACTCGGGAAGCTGTGAGGTATATTGTTCGACATTCTCAAGCATTTCGGGCCTTGGCCCTACCAATGTCATATCCCCACATAAAATATTAATCAACTGTGGCAATTCATCAATGCGAAATTTGCGAAGAACTTTTCCTACCTTGGTAATGCGGTCATCATCTTTTTCCACTGATTTATGAATCGAATTTTCTTCTTTCATGGTACGGAATTTCAATACCTCAAATACTCTTCCGTATTTTGTCAATCTCTTTTGCCGGTAAAAGATACTTCCCCTATCCTCAAGCTTAATCAACATAGCGCTGATCAGCATAAAGGGAGAGCCAATAATCAATCCAAGCAAAGAAAAGAGAATATCCATAAAACGCTTGACAACCCGCTGCTCAAAATTCATTTCTTTTATTGTATGCGCTACAAATGTTTTGTCATCAATCGTGGTAAACTTACCGCCCAAAGCCACAACATCTGTCATTTCAAAATTATAATAAATATTTTTGTTGTGCTGATAGCAATAGTCAATAAACTGCGTACGGTCGAGCTCGGGAACATCATAGAGAAAAACCGTATCCGCTTCATCGATACACTGATAAATTTCAGGGTTCTTAAAATGAATTTTTCTTTTAACTTCGTATTGTTTTTTCATTCTCCGAATTTTGGGAATCAGCACCCCCAAGCCTTGTTGAGAGGAAGCAATCACACAGCATTTTTCAGGCGGTTCGATTAAAAAATATATGTAATTCCCTAGATATGTAAAAATCACGATGGCGACGACCTGCAGCACAAATACCAAAACCAAAAGCTCTGGGGTTTCATAGACAAAACGCCCGTATTTTTTGGCACCCGCATTCATAATAGAAAGCTGTAGGTGTGTGACTAAGTCTGTTATAAAAGTCGCTAATGCCAATGAATATATAATAGGTTTGCTTTTTTGTATTCCGATGGCATATCCGCCATAGACTGACATCAACGCCATTCCCAAAACGGCAAATGTAACCATAGTGATAGCCGAAGTTCTTGAAAGATCCAAGAGCCACGGATTCCGGATTGAAAAAATACCAAAGAAAATCCCAAATAAAGAAGCAAAAAGGAGTAATTTCAAAACAAAGACTATCGTCTTCTTTAATTTTTTAGCCGTTTTCATTTTAATATCATCCCTATAAAAATTGTATTATTATATAGTCAAAAATTGAAACACGGCATATTATACCATATTAAAAATGAAAAATCCAATAAACTACGAAATATTAGACAAAAACAAACCTTTTGACACTTTTTTAAT
>URPG01000091.1 GCA_900549675.1 uncultured Oscillospiraceae bacterium
ATAACTTTAATTTTTTCAGATTATATCTGAAATAGGAGAATAAACAAAAATTATTCCTGATATTATTATAGGCTAATTTTCCGCAGACTATTGATAATAAAGCTTAAAGAGTATATCCTGCGGATAATTGCCGAACTGATCTCCAAAAAGAGTGAGTCCGCCTACATATTCCGCATCTTCACTGACTTCTACCTTAAAATCCCACATATTGCGGCGAATATCCACATCTGCCAAAGTACATTCAGAAATTTGATTGCCATCCATAAACGTGCCTTCATTATTGATGCGAATCACTTTTAACACACCATATTGATTGATATTGTCACTCCACCAACGGGGTGTAAGCTTACCTCTTTGTTCGCCAAAATCACCGGGACTCGTCCAGTACCCCAGATATACACCGTTTAGCCAAAAACTGATGTCAGACGGCCAATCCTCATTTATGCCCGGTGCCTCAGAAGAAATCTCCATAGAGATTTCCAGTTCTTCAGGCTGCTGTGCCGCCAACAAATAATTCGGAATTTTGTAGGACACAAATCCTTTTGAAAACCAAAGAATTTTGGCATCTACCCGTTCGGGGGCTAAAAAAGAACGTACGTCGTCAAAATTTCCAATTACCTTTTCAACCGTTGCCAAACCGCAGGTGGGGACAACTTGAAAATCCGAAAAATGCCCAATCGAAACAGCACTGTCATGAGAGCGTCGAATATTGTCACTTTTGGGCAGCTCAATTTCAATGATTCTGTCCGGAATTAACGAGCACACCTTTTGCACAGCACCGCTGATTCGTTTACGCCGCGTCAAAATCAATTTGGCTGATTCCAGCTTGCGAACGTGCATCGTCATAATGGCACTGCTAAGTCCGGTTGCCTCTGCCAACTCTTTTATATTCATGGGTTTTACTGCCAATAAATTCAGTATTTTTAATCTGACGGCACTCGCAAGCGCCTCATATACAGGAAGATTTTTCTCTTCCGTATTAATCTTCATATAAATTCCACCTCTACTATGTTAACACTATTATAAATCGATTACTCTTTAAAATCAATCTTTTTTATAAGTTGATTTATCGGCACAGCAATGTTATAATAACTGGCATATTCAACTCTACTGAATTACTTCTACGAAATATATAAGGATTATTATGAAAAAAACAATCTATCGTCTTTTGCTTGCTGTTTGTATCATCGTTTTTTTAGTATCTGCTTTTATGATAGGAAAACATTTTTATGAGCAATACCGCAGTCAAGCGGATTTCAAACAACTTACGCAATTTATCGAATCTGCCGAACTTGAAGAAACGGTTTCTATGGCACCGGATAAAAACGAAGTTAAATTGAATGCTTATCAAAAGCTAAAGGTAAAAAATGAGGATTTCGTCGGTTGGATTTCCATCCCCGGCACAAAAATCAATTATCCCGTCATGCAGACGGTTACAGACCCTGAATTCTACCTTAGGCGCAATTTTGAAAAAGAAGACAGTCAGCACGGAACCCCTTTTATCGACTATCGCAATGATTTGACAAATCCATCTGACAACATCATTATTTATGGCCATCATATGAAAGACGGCACTATGTTTGCTGATTTAATTCAATATTCGGAATTTTCTTTCTATCAAAATCATCCCAACGTTTATTTTGATACAGTAAATGAACAGGGAGAATACCAGATTGTATCAGTTTTTAAAACGCCTTCTTACGGTGACAATGTATTTATGTATCACAATTATATTGATTTTCAATCACAGGAAGAATTTGATGAATACTATCAAGAAGTGCAGAACCGTTCTCTGTATGATACCGGTGTTCCCCTCGCATTCGGCGATAAATTCATCACTCTTTCCACTTGTGAATACAGTTTAGAAGACGACGGACGTTTCGTGGTCCTTGCCAAAAAAATCTCATAAAATTCTTTATTTTTACAAACAAAACCTCCCATGGATAACCCATGAGAGGTTTTGTCGTATCTGCTTGATTTACAATTAAGAATCCAATATTTTTTTAAGATATGCACCCGTATAAGAGCCTTTCACCGCGGCGACTTCTTCGGGGGTTCCCGTGGCCACAATTTCACCGCCTTGATTTCCGCCCTCGGGACCTAAATCGATGATATAATCTGCGGTTTTAATTAAATCCAAGTTATGCTCAATCACAAGCACTGTATTGCCGGTATCCACCAACTTCTGCAAAACTTCAATCAGCTTATGCACGTCGGCAATGTGCAGCCCTGTTGTTGGCTCATCTAAAATATAAATCGTTTTGCCGGTCGGCCGTTTACTGAGTTCAGACGCTAGTTTTACACGCTGTGCCTCACCGCCCGAAAGCGTGGTGGCAGGTTGTCCGATTTTTACATAAGACAATCCGACATCATAAAGAGTTTGCAGTTTTCTGGCAATTCTGGGGATATCCTGGAAGAAATTCAAGCCTTCTTCGACCGTCATCTCCAATATATCATAAATATTTTTCCCTTTATAGGTGACCTCTAGGGTTTCACGGTTATAGCGTTTTCCTTTACAAATATCGCAGGGCACATAGACATCCGGCAGAAAGTGCATTTCAATCCGCACAATTCCGTCGCCCTGACAGGCTTCACAGCGTCCTCCTTTGACATTGAATGAAAATCTTCCGGCGCCAAAGCCACGCACTTTTGCCTCTTGTGTACTGGCAAACAGCTCTCGAATATCCGTAAACAAGCCGATATATGTGGCAGGGTTAGAGCGTGGGGTTCTGCCAATCGGGGATTGATTAATCTGAATGACTTTGTCCAAATGCTCGATACCGCGAATTTCTTCATGCTTACCGGCAAATGTCTTGGCACGATTGAGTTCAGCCGCCAATTTTTTGTAGAGAATCTCATTGATTAACGAAGATTTCCCTGAACCGGATACGCCTGTGACACAGACAAATTCCCCTAAAGGAATCGATACCGAGATATGATGCAGGTTGTTTTGAGAGGCACCGATAATATCCAGCATTTTGCCGTTTCCTGTACGGCGAACTGTAGGAACTTCAATCTTTTTGGCACCACTTAAATATTGTCCTGTCAATGACTTTTTGGATTTTAAGATTCCATTGACACTGCCGCTGTAAACCACCTCACCGCCATGCACCCCCGCACCCGGTCCGATATCAACGATATAGTCTGCCTCACGCATCGTATCTTCGTCATGCTCTACCACAATAACGGTATTGCCCAAATCACGCAGATGTTTCAGCGTACCCAATAGTTTATCGTTATCCCGTTGATGAAGCCCAATGCTGGGTTCGTCCAAAATATAGAGAACACCCATTAAAGAAGAACCAATCTGTGTTGCCAAGCGAATTCTCTGACTTTCACCGCCGGAAAGTGTTCCTGCGGCACGCGCTAATGTCAAATACTCCAAGCCGACACTTTTCAAAAATCCCATTCGAGATTTTATTTCTTTGATAATGGGTGCGGCAATCATTTTTTCCCGCTCCGTCAACTCCAGATTATCAATGAATACCAAAGCCTCTGTGACGGACTGCGTACAAAACTCGCTGATATTGAGTCCGCCGACCGTAACCGCCAAACTTTCGGGAGAAAGTCTTTGTCCGTGGCAGGCGTCACAAGGTACGGCTGTCATATATTGTTCAATTTCTTCTTTAATCCAATTGCTTTGGGTGTCATTAAAGCGCCGCTCTAAATTGTTGATAACACCCTCAAAAGGAGCCTCATATTTTCCGCTTCCGTATTCATTCGTGCGTTCCAGCTTAATTTTTTCTCCCTTAGTACCATACAATAAGATATCAATAATTTCAGGAGAAAGCTTTTCAATCGGTGTATCCAACGAGAATTTATATTTTTTTGCTAAAGCCCGCATATACATGGCGGCAATGGTACTGCCCTCCATGGCCCATCCGCTGGCCTTCAGTCCTCCCTTATTAATAGAAAGCTTTTTATCCGGAATAATCAGCCTTGGGTCTATTTTCATAAACACACCCAAGCCGGTACATTTTTTACAGGCGCCAAACGGGTTATTAAAAGAAAACATACGGGGCGTTAGCTCTTCCATACTGCCGCCATGTTCTAAACAGGCGTAATTCTGGGAAAATGTGACGTCCTCACCGCCAATGACATTGACGACGACCACACCACCGCTCAATCCTGCCGCTGTTTCAATGGAATCGGCCAAACGAGAGCGAATATCACTCTTGATAACCAATCTGTCGACTACAATTTCAATGGTATGTTTTTTGTTTTTTTCTAGTGAAATGGTTTCACTTAAATCATAAATAGAGCCATCTACCCGCACTCTAACAAATCCGGATTTTCTGGCACTTTCAAATTCTTTGGCGTGTTCACCTTTTCGGCCGCGAACCACCGGAGCCAGTATCTGTATTTTGGTACGTTCTTCCATCGCCATAACCTTGTCCACAATTTGGTCCACCGTCTGCTGTTGAATTTCTTTTCCGCAAACCGGGCAATGCGGAATGCCGATTCGTGCATACATCAAACGCAGGTAATCGTAGATTTCCGTGACTGTTCCTACAGTAGAACGAGGGTTTTTAGAGGTGGTCTTTTGGTCGATTGAAATTGCGGGAGAAAGCCCCTCAATCGCCTCAACATTCGGTTTCTCCATTTGCCCCAAAAATTGTCTGGCGTAGGATGAAAGGGACTCCATGTATCTTCTTTGTCCCTCCGCATAAATGGTATCAAAAGCAAGTGAAGACTTTCCTGAACCAGAAAGTCCTGTCAATACGACTAACTTATCTCTTGGTATGGTGACATCTATATTTTTAAGGTTATGCTCTTTGGCACCTCTTACAACAATTTTATTGTTACCCATCTTTCCTCCTATTCCTTCGCTTTAGCGGCGGATATAAGCCAATCCGCAGGCATTGGGGCCCACATGTGTACCGACAATACTGCCGATATCGCAGGTGGTAACCTCTCTTTTTTTCAACAAATCATGAAAATATTCCGCAAAGTGTTTCATTCCCTCAGGTGTATTGCTGTGACCCAATGTCACTCCATAGTCAGAAGAAATTTCTGCTTTTTGAATCAGGCCTTCTACCATTTTATAGGCTGCTTTTTTTCCTCTTGCCTTTCCAACTGTTTCCACCAATCCGTCTTTGATGGTAATAATCGGACAAATTCCTAAAATACTGGCAAAAAAAGCACTGGTCGCCGAAAGTCTGCCGCCCATTTTCAGATATTTCAAGTCCTCAATAACTGCCAACAAAGTATTTCGCGGCACAATCGACGCAATTTGGTCGGCAATTTCAGCGGCGGAAAAACCTCTGTCACGCATTTTCACCGCTTCTTCTACCAAAAGAGCCAAGGCAAAAGTAACGGTTAATGTATCCACAATATAAATCTTTTCTGCCCCTAAAAGTTCCTTTGCCAAAAGGGCGGATTGATAGGTCCCGCTCATTTTAGAAGAAATGAACAGGCAAAGAACTTCATCTCCTGCTTCAACATAGGGCTTAAAAATTTCTTCAAAATCCGCCGGCGTAATCTGAGAAGTGGTCGGCAGCTTATCCGCTTGGGAAAGTCTTTCATAAAATTCTTCATTAGATATATCAATGCCCGCTCTAAAGCATTCTTCTCCAAAATGAACTCTCAGCGGAATCATCTCGACACCCAATTCTTCACATCGTTTTGGGCTTAAATCACTGGAACTATCGGTAATAATTCTAAGCATATTTTCCTCCCGAACTCTTATTTACAGGGGTACTGATCAGCAGTTTTATCCTTAAACTTGATTTGAACAATTATATCACAACCAAACACTTGTTTCAAGTGGAAGAATTTGAATTATCATTGCTTTTCCTATCATTCCTATGATAAAATAGTAATCATCACATTATAAATTTTTTGTTTCTTTTTTCATTTTATATTTTACGATTTTCAAGAAAGATAAACATCAACTGACTTTTTTCGGTTCTATTTTCTTTTGATGTTCAGAAAGGATTCTCCCCCATGAAAACCATTCAAACTGCCAAACGCATCGTTGTCAAGGTCGGAACCTCTACCCTAACGCATGAGAACGGCAAACTAAACCTTAACCGTATGGATAAAATATGCCGTGTCCTCAGTGAACTGCACAACGAAGGAAAAGAAATTGTACTCGTCACCTCCGGTGCTATCGGCGTAGGTGTGGGCAAATTGTCCATGCCTGCACGTCCAACCTCCACAGAAGAAAAACAAGCCGTCGCCGCCATTGGGCAATGCGAATTAATGTTTATGTATGATAAATTTTTTGGAGAATACAATCAAATTGTCGCGCAAATCTTATTGACAAAAGATGTCACCGACCACAGCCGCAAAAATGTACAAAACACTTTTAAGGAGCTGTTCCGTTTGGGGGTTATTCCCATTGTCAATGAAAATGACACTGTGGAAACCGCCGAGCTTGAAGGCACCAGCTATGGTGACAACGATATGCTCTCTGCGATTGTATGCGAACTCATTCATGCCGATGCTCTGGTAATTTTCACCGACATGGATGGTCTTTTTGAAGCGGACCCCCGTCAAAATCCTGACGCCAAAATAATTCATACCGTTGAAAAAATCACAGAAGAAATTCGGCAAATCGCCTGCGGCAGCAGTTCCAACCGCGGTACAGGCGGAATGTCCACCAAAATTCATGCCGCTGATTTTGCCACTTCGCACGGTATCCCTACTTATATCGTAAACGGCAGCAGCCCGGAAAACCTCTATGCCCTTACCGAGGGTAATCCTGTCGGTACCTACTTTGTACCACAGGGAGAATAATTTTCTCTCTTAACTTAATCTCACAATTTGACAACTCATCTCACAATATAATTTTAGAAAGGTGGTTTTTTGTTATGTGCAGTCTACAGGAGATGGGCAGGCGGGCTAAAAGAGCTTCTCTGAAATTGGCGCTTTTAGGAGAAGCAAAAACCAAAGCCCTTTTGGCCGCCGCAGAAGCTTTAGTGCAGCAGGCGGACGCTATTTTATCTGCCAACAGCAAAGATATTGAAAAAGCAGAAGAAAACGGAATTTCCCCTGCCATGATTGACAGACTTCGCCTGACCCAAGCCAGAATCAATGATATGGCAAAGGGTGTCACCGATGTTGCCAAACAAGCTGAACCCATTGGCCGTATCCTCAGCGGCCATGTGCATGCAAACGGAATGAAAATTGAAAAAATCACCGTTCCGCTTGGAGTCATCGGTATCATTTTTGAATCCCGCCCCAATGTCACCAGTGACGCCGCTGCGCTCTGCCTAAAGGCTGGTAATGCAGTAATTTTACGAGGAGGAAAAGAAGCCTATCATTCCAACCGTATTATTACGGATATTTTAGACCACACTCTCACAGCAAACGGACTGCCGCCTTACAGCGTTCAGTTGGTTGATGACACTTCGCGTCAATCCGCACAGGAAATGATGAACCTAACCGATTTCTTAGACGTACTGATTCCCAGAGGCGGCGCCGGCTTGATTCAAGCCGTAAAACAAAATTCCAAAGTGCCGGTAATCGAAACCGGCGTAGGCAATTGTCATATTTATGTTGATGAATTTGCTGATTTAGACATGGCAACTGAAATTATTTTTAATGCGAAAACCACCCGCCCATCTGTCTGTAATGCCGCCGAGACTTTATTGGTTCATCAAAATGTAGCAGAAAAGGTTTTACCCATGATTCAAGAAAAACTTAATCAAAAACAGGTTGAACTCCGCTGTGACGAAAAAGCTTTCGCTATTTTGCCGAATACAAAACCGGCCGTTTCCGAAGATTG
>URPG01000092.1 GCA_900549675.1 uncultured Oscillospiraceae bacterium
GGAACAGTAGCCGAAGCTCTGAAAATATGCAGGGAATGGGAGCCTGATCTTGCCGTTCTCGATGTAATGCTGCCCGATGGGAACGGCTTTTCTCTGTTTGAACAAATGAGGACTTTTACCGAAGTCCCAGTTCTCTTTTTAACTGCCCGTGGAGAAGATGAGGACAAGCTGAAAGGATTGGGACTTGGTGCAGATGATTATATGGTAAAGCCGTTCCTGCCAAAAGAATTATCCCTGCGTATCGGAATCATTCTGCGGCGGTACTACAAAGGCGAAGATCCTATCGTCCAGCTTGCCGGAAGCCAAATTGACTTTGACCGTGCCGAAGTCATAAAAGAAAATGAACATTTCCCGCTGACTGCAAAAGAACACGATATACTGCTGGCGCTCTACCGCAATGCGGGAAGAATTGTAACCATCGATCAGCTCTGCGAAGCTGCGTGGGGAGATAATCCATACGGATATGAAAACTCGCTGATGGCGCATATCCGCAGAATCCGAGAAAAAATTGAAGCTAACCCGTCAAAGCCAGTATCCCTCATTACAGTAAAGGGCTTAGGCTACAAGTTAGTATTAGCGGGGAAATGATATGAAAGATATTACGAAACTCATTCGGCGGTTTGTAGGCATATTGCTGTTAAGCACAGTATTGGTCATCGTCCTTAACATTATTATCCTTGCTACTATTTCCGCAAGTCAAACGGCAAATGGCAGACCGTGGACGACCGCAAAAGAAACTGCTGAAGCTTTACAGGAAACGGAGACGGGATATGTCTTATCCAGCGATATGACGGAGCGGTTAAGCGGGGAAAATGCGTGGGCAATCTATATAGATAATGACACATTAGAGGTAAAATGGCACACAGAAAATCTGCCGGATACCGTTCCTCTACACTATACGATCTCCGACATTGCAAGTCTGACACGAGGATATATTGATGGATACCCTACCTATACGGGAGAATGCGAAAACGGATTGGTCGTTGTAGGCTATCCGAAAGACCGATATTGGAAACATATGTCTCCGAGTTGGGATTATGATTTCATCAAAAACGCTCCCTATACGGTTCTTGTCGTTATCGGTGTGAATATTTTTTTGATTTTCCTGATTTATATGATTGCCAATTCCAAGCTGCTGAAATCCGTCAAATCGATTACCAATGGTATACAAGCGCTGCCTTCAGGCGAGCCTGTTTATGTCAAGGAAAAAGAACTTTTATCTGACCTTGCCGCTAAAATCAATCAGACTTCCGATATTCTCCAAAGGCAGAAGCGAAACCTGCAAAGGAAAGAGACAGCAAGGGCAAACTGGATTTCCGGCGTTTCCCACGATATTCGCACACCGCTTTCTATGGTGATGGGGTATGCCGGACAGATTGAGGACAACGAAAGTCTGCCGGAAAGCGAAAGAAAAAAAGCACGGATTATCCGCCAGCAAAGTACAAAAATGAAAAATCTCATCAATGACCTGAATCTTGCCTCGAAGTTAGAATATAATATGCAGCCGATCCATCCAGAGCCTGTCAATCTCGTAGCAATCGCAAGACAAAGCGTTGTTGACTTTATCAATTTGGGTATGGAAGAAAAGTATCCGATAGAATGGAATACAGATGAGGCATTGACTGCCTGTGTCATAAACGGAGATAAAGAATTACTGCGGCGGGCAATCGGAAATCTTATTACAAATTCTCAAACGCACAATCCTGATGGCTGTACGATTTCAGTATGTGTCCGAAAAAGCGATACAGAATATAAGATTGTTGTAGAAGATAATGGCGTCGGCGTTACGGATGAAAAGTTAGAAAAGATCAGGACAACTCCGCACTATATGATGAGTGACGGCGGGACTACCGAGCTACGGCACGGCTTAGGGCTTTTGATTGTCGGGCAGATCGTTTCCGCCCATAAGGGTACAGTGTCTTTCGATCACGGGAAACAAGGCGGATTTGCCGTTACAATTTCTTTTCCCATTCCAAAAGATAGTCAATAAATAATAAGAAAACCGTAGGGCTGCAACTTGAAAGTCCTACGGTTTTTCTGACCTATGATCTTATTCATTTTAGATGATTTTCAACCTGAATCATTGATGATAAAAATAATTCTTGGATTTCAAATAATTCAAATTGTCCTTAACCCACGAATTATTCGCTACTACTTTGTTGATTTTCATTTCTATTTTCATTGCTGATGTTGACAGGATCATTTCATTTTCTAATAATCCATTTTTCATTTTGAAACTTGTTATTTCACTCCACGGAATGAATAAATTGTCTGCAATGTCCCAATCGCCGTGAACAGGAAACAGGTTAATCCCGTTATCGCTAAATCCGAACAAATACGATGTTGCTTGTTCAAATGCCATTACATTGACAATCCCCGTTGGCAAAACCCATTTTACTTTAGATTTAGTATGTCCGCATAGAATATTGTTAGCATATTCATAACCAAAGGTTTCCAATCCGTTTTTTACTTTTTCTAAGCTTAACATATTTATACCTCCTATGGTATTAAAGAAGCTCCATAGCTCTTTTATACAACGGATCTAACTCACATCCGCAGTTCCCACATTCTTTATCAGCCTGTTTTATTGCTGATACCAAAGTATCCTTATCGGCTTTCCCGTCCAGCCATTCCTGAGCCGGAACAGCTATTAAGTCCCAACCGGACGCAGCGAATTTTTGCATAATCGCTTTCAATTCTTCCATAAGCGTACTCCTTTCTTCGTGCCGTTATTTCAGCAGGTTAATTTCATTTTGCAAATTTTTCAAAAATGCGCCTGCGTGAGCGCCATCCATCTGCGTATGATGGAACTGGAAAGAAAGGGAAAGGTAATATCGAAACCATTTCTTTTTGTATCTGCCCCAAATGATAAACGGATTATTGAAAATGCCGCTATTCATACCGACAGCTCCGTCAATTTCCGTATCTATGATAGCGGAAGTGCCGATGACCATACTGTTTTCGGATAAGTCCCTGTCCTGACAGCTTGCGGCGACTTCAGTCGTATATTTCAGATATTCCTCGTTGAGAGATCGCAGGAACTGACCTCGCCCTCTTTATTTTTTAAAATTGTATTTACCGCTATTGTATCATACTGAATGAGTTTATCGCCGACGGGAAGTATGTAAAACTCCTTAACACTCACGGCGGCTCTGCCAATACAGTAGTCAAGCAGCATATTAAATTTCAGGTTTCTTTTCCTGCTGACCTTTATCAAATTGGTCACATCAAAGGTTTTGAAAAAAGTTACCATTGGATTGGGCGCTTTCATCCAAAGCGCATACGCCGCAGCCCTTGTAGTGCCTTTGGGATCAACTTCTTTTGGCATACTAACCTCCGATTACTCCGCTTTCCGGATTGGGTGGCGCACGACCGTTTTCAATCGGCTTACATCGCATTTTCTCGGATCGCTCAGATAGATTTCGTGATGGTATCTCGTGTCCGTAATATCCAGCTCATACCCGTTTGCTTTCATATAGTCGTGCATTAAATCAACAGTAGCAGGCTCATCATCATAAGAGCCGATGTGCATACACTGAACGCACAGTCCCTCATCATAGGGGAAGAACTCAACCTTAGAAAAATCCTGCTTTTTCTTTTTCGTTGCCTCCTGAACTGCCCACTCAAAATCTTCCTTCGTTACGAAATCCGGCAGCCGAATCATAGAGATAAAGTGCATATCTTCTTTTCTTGCATAATCAAGTCCCTGCGTATTTTCCTGCCACCAAAGACCTTCAAGGGGTGGCACTACATACTCGAAAAATCCCTCGATTTTATGCGTCCCCTTGTAGCTCATCTTTATAGTAAAGGCTATTCCATATAACAAGCCGATTGAGCTTTTATACTCCCCGTTTTCCTCGTTAGGATTGCCTTTTCCCCGGACTGCAATGTAGTTCATTTTTGGAATCTCTATAATTCCGGGCTTGTTCTTCGGCATATAAAATTCCTTGTATTCTTTCTTGTAATCAAAAGCCATTTTCTTCCTCCATTTTGCAAATAGAATTTAGGTCAATAATCATAATGTATTCTTCATCCGTCTCGCAAATTGTCGTAAATCCCGCTTTTCGATATAGCTTCACTGCATAATTATCCTTTTGAACAGATAAAGAAAGCTTTGCATAACCAGCAGCTTTTTCCGTTGACAGCATTTGTGTGAGTAATGAAGTTCCGATTCCCATACCCCTGTACGCTTTAAAGACAGACATTGCAAGCGATGGAGTATTATCATCAATATGTCCGTAATCGTTCATAATTCTTGCCCATATTGCTCCAACAATATTGCCGTCAACTTCTGCAATCAAAGCCTTATCGTGTTTGCTGTTTCCAAAGTCTGCAATATATACTTGCAATTCGGGACAAGCTATCACTGATTTAGGCGGCGTAGCCGTACCATCCGGAATATAAATTGCTTCGTACAAAAAGTCACCTAGCAGACTATATTCTTCTTTTCGCATTTCTCTTATAGAGTAGTTCATATCTTACTCGTTCCTTATCCATTTAAAAATAGCCTTACCGCATACAAGCATTTATAAACTTTATAGGCACATTCATTCGCTTTGCAACCTGTTCCGGCGTCATTCCACTATCCAAGAAACGCTTGCATACGACCTTCATATTCTCTCCGACTTCGATAATATGCTTATCAGGATCATAAAAGCGGACGACTCTCTGCCCCCAAGAATGTTCCATAATCGGGTGGATATATTCAATATCACATTCCTTCAGCCTCTCGGCAAACTTATCGAAATCATCTTCCTCAAAATAAATCTCGAAGTTGTGCCGCCAAAAGAAATGTCATTTGTACCGATAAAATTTTTATATGTTTCAACAGTTTGTAAGGCTAAACCGCCTGTTAGTGTCTTATTTGCTCCAAAGTCCATAATGATATGAAGTCCAAAGACTTTTTTATAGAATTCAACTGATCTGTCCATATCAGTCACTACCAACATAGGATTTTTCAACTTCATTCTCGCCACCTCCGAAAATTAGTATCATAATCGATAACTTTATTTGCGATATTTTTTTATATTTATCTTTGGTATTACGATTGATAAAATAACCATTATTGCAATGATTCCAAGTCCGCTGCATAATATAAAGACAATAATAAAAATGCTCCTATTCCGCAGAAAACTACACATCGTCCGAATAAATGACAGATTGCCTCTTCATTATAAGTCGCTTTTTCTTCTTTACTCATTGTATTCCAACCAGCAAGAAACCAAGTACCCTTTTGATGATAAATATTCACTCCCCATACTACTGCTCCCAAAGAAATTGCCAGTGTAATGATTATCTCGAAGATATTCATACATTTCACCTTCTTTCATAATAAACGCCTTAATGGAATTTCTTTTCTCTTTTAAACTAAAAATGCAATTTATTTTCGATTGGGTTTTCTTTTAATAGCCAGCAGCTTCATATAGTCATCGAATTCAGAAGTATCGGTTGGCTTAAACATCACCCATTTCCCGTCACGATAAGTTGTTGCTTCATCATATTGTCTGCAAACGGAATCAGAAAGAGTTTCCCTTATCTCCTCAAATTTTGCTCTTTCATCTTTTCCAAAGATAATCATAAATCCAAGGCTATTCTTTTTCGCATATAGACTGCAAAGCGTTTTACCGCCTCTGCGGTACTTATATTCATAAACCCAGTTCTTACCGCCTGTGTTCCACAGCCGTTCCATATCGTATTTTTCATCAATTACCGAACACAGCTCTTGCCAGACCTCAAACAAAGGTTGTCCGAGCAATTCGATCATAGTTGATTGTGTAGGTATATTTTCAAGCACTGTATCTCCTCCGTAAATTAGGATTTATTTGTGTCTTCATGACGGATATTTTATTGCTTAATCTTTAAGTCTTTCATAACATCTTTCCAATCGTTGCTCAATTTCTTGCTGAGTTAAATTCACATCGCCAAAAGAAAAAATCTCATTGTGAGCATTCTTGCCCACTTCACATCGGCATAAAAGCTTTCCCCAATTTGGTAGCGTATAATAATTTACTTCACCAGTTGAAAATCCTAATTCTTCCGGCAATTTTACCTTTGGAACATCTACAGAATTTAATATTTCAGAAATGGCGGCAGCGTATTCTGATATTGTATTTCCTTCATCAGCCGCTAAACCTACTGTTTCGTTTTCATCATCATATCTTAAACGAAGATGATATTTTTCCGTAATCTCAGCAATGTGCTCAATATATCCTTGTTCTTCAAGTAATGTTTTCAAATAATCATCGCTGCAACCAAAATGATAAGTATTATTATAGATTATTTTTGATACGCTAAATTCCACCCCATTTTCATCTGAATATACCCCACAATCTGCGTCTTTATCAAAAGGCGTAACAATACTAAAAGTGTGTTCAGGGTAAGTTTGTTGAAGACACATAATAATGCGTTCATCTGTATTCTTCCCACTTAAAGGATTATCTTCACTGTTCATATCACTCACTAATTTAGCTAATTCAGAACAACCAGATAAGGATATACACAGTAATAAAATGAGTAAAAACATACCTAATTTTTTCAAATCATACACCCCCTACAAATTCCAATTTGTTACTCTATGTATTCTATCCTTTCAAATTCTCCAAAGCAGACGGATTATTTTCGAGGATCTCCCCAATAGTCGGGCAGGTTTCTAATTCCGGACAGTCGCCGCAAGTGGAAACTCTTTTTTTCAAAGCACATTTCCGGATTTCGCACATATGCTCACAAAATACTGTTTTCGCTCCGTTCGCACGGCAGCCCTCGCAGTTAATATGTTCCGGCAGAATTGGGGCGTTATTTAACTCTACCCATAATTTCGCCGTTTTCTCACGCAATGCCTGATCGTCATTGATAGTCGCAAGGTATGCGTCGCATTTTTCACAATCCAGTCCGCAGTATCCAATCATATTTTTCATAGGTTATACGCCTCCTGTCTGTTATTCTTCATCATCAATTTCACGCTCAAAGATCGAATACTTCCAGTCATCAGTTCCGGAAATCAAACGCCAGCCTTGTTTTCCATATTCATTGAGCTTCTCAATATACCGATCCAGCTTAATATGAACATTAAACGATGGCTCTGCGCTTAAATCAACTGTCATATACTCATACTTCTTCATAATAAACCGCCTTTCTATGTATGACTCTTTAAGAATAATTTTTCATTATATCCGCAACAAATTGTATCTGCTGCTTTTTCAGGTACGACTTCACAAAGGGCTTCATCAATAATTTCTTCGCTTCCACTTGCTCCGTGAAATCTATCTCCGTTTCATCACCTTTGGCAGTGAAAATGCCAGTCCAATGACCTTTCATATTGCTGTTTTCCATATCAAATTCCCATCGTCTGTATGGCTCGACAAGAGTCACTGTAAATGTCGTAGGGTAGCCATCTCTGGTATATTCGATAAATTGCTCGTCGCTTATAACTTCTGTTTTACTCAAATCACTTCTCCAAGCAGTGTAATTCTCAATGTCTAAAACAAAATCCCACACTTGCCGAAGCTCGCTCGGAATCAACGCTTTTATATTTGAAGTCGCCATTTTCACACTCTCCCTAATTCCAATCGTCCCAAGCCATACTTTATACAGGTCTGATTAAATGATGTTCTAAAAAAGTTTCAAAGGTGTTTGCAGCTCCGCTATGTTCGGCAATTTTCCCACTTGTAACCTTATCTATATCAATCCCTGTAATTTCCAGAATTTTATTTGTGGGCGTTATTCCAACGAACT
>URPG01000093.1 GCA_900549675.1 uncultured Oscillospiraceae bacterium
TCAGTAAAAAATTAGGCGGCGAGAATTATGTTTTTTGGGGTGGCCGTGAAGGGTACGAAAATCTTTTAAATACAGATATGGGATTTGAACTGGATAACATTGCCAGACTTTTTAAAATGGCAATTGCCTATTCAGAAAAGATTGGACATAAGGTTCAATTCTTAATCGAACCAAAACCGAAAGAACCCAGTAAACATCAGTATGACTTTGACGCGGCTACGGCCATGGCGTTTATCCAAAAATATGATTTAGAGGGTCACTTTAAACTCAATTTAGAGGCAAACCATGCAACTTTAGCCGGCCATACCTTTGAGCATGAGCTCAATGTTGCCCGTTGTTACAATGCACTTGGCTCTATCGACGCCAATCAGGGTGATGTACTTTTGGGTTGGGATACAGACGAATTTCCCACCAATCTCTTAGATACCACGCTGGCCATGTATGAAATTTTGGAAAACGGAGGCATTGCTCCCGGGGGAATCAACTTTGACGCTAAGGTGCGCCGTTCTTCTTTTGCCATGGAAGATTTGATTATTGCTCATGCCGTGGGCATGGACACCTATGCAAGAGGGCTAAAAGCCGCCGCTAAGCTCAAAGAAGATAAATTTTTTGAGAATCTTAAAGCCAAGCGTTATGCTACGTATCAAAGTGGAATCGGTGCTAAAATTGTTGCCGGCCAAGAAGATTTGGAATCTCTGACAGAATATGCACTGGCGAATGACAAAATTGAACTGGAATCAAGCCATATTGAATATGTCAAGGCCCGTTTGAACGATTATTTAGTTTAATAGGAATGAAGCAGATAAACGAAAAAGGATTCTCACACTAGAGAATCCTTTTTATCATTTTACGAATTTTACATATCTTTAAAAAGATGAGCGCTGTCTTTAGCATAGATAATGCCGGAAATCATAGTGAGCAAGACGGAAATCCAAATTAAAACTTGCGTGATAATCGTAAAGACAGAAAGAAGAGCCGGCGGCGGAGAAAGAAACCCCAGCACCGTCTGTAAAAGTAAGGTGACGATAATGGCAACCATTTGAGAAATGGTTTTAGCCTTGCCCCAATTGTTGGCGGCAATGACATTGCCTTGTTCCACAGCAATCAGACGAATGGAGGTAACGGCGAATTCGCGGAACATAATCAGGATTACAGCGGCGGAACCGATAAAATTGAGCTGCACAAAGCAAATGAGAGCCGCCATGACTAGAATTTTATCGGCCAGAGGGTCCATGAGTTTGCCGAAGTTGGTGATAAGACCCTGCTGCCTTGCAATTTTGCCGTCTAAGTGGTCGGTATAAGAGGCAGTGGAAAAAAGAAGAAATGCCCATAAAAAACGGTGGGGAACATATTCTGCCAGCATAAAAAATACAAATAAAGGAACCATACAGATTCTCAAAACGGTAAGCCTGTTTGGTAAATTCATGGTGACCTTCTTTCTGAATCATATTCATAAAAGTTGATATCTTAATCATCCAGTTTGAGAACAGACATAAATGCTTCCTGCGGAACCTCAACAGAGCCCACCTGACGCATTCTCTTTTTGCCCTCTTTCTGTTTTTCAAGCAGCTTTCTTTTACGGGAGATATCGCCGCCGTAACATTTTGCAAGCACGTCCTTGCGCACAGCTTTAACAGTTTCACGGGCGATTATCTTGCCGCCGACGCAGGCTTGAATCGGAATCTCAAAGAGTTGACGCGGAATATTTTCTTTCAATTTTTCTACCATTTTTCGGGCACGGGCATAAGCGTTGTCGGCGTGTAAAATAAACGAGAGTGCGTCAACGACCTCGCCGTTAATCATGATATCAAGTTTAACCAACTTACTTGGTTCATAACCCATTAAATCATAGTCGAAAGAGGCATATCCTCTGGTACGGGATTTTAAAACATCAAAAAAATCATAAATAATTTCATTGAGCGGCAAATGATAGTGAATGTCCACACGGTCGGCATCTAAATAATCCATGTTAATAAAAGTGCCGCGGCGTTCCTGACAAAGTTCCATGATGTTGCCGACAAATTCGGAAGGCGTAAAGATATGTGCATCGGCAATCGGTTCTTCTGCACCGCTGATAGTGGATGGGTCGGGATAATTTGTCGGATTGTCAATCACCAGTGTTTCACCGTCTGTTTTGGTAATATGATAAACAACACTGGGAGCCGTAGTGACAAGGTCGAGGTTATATTCCCGCTCCAAACGTTCCTGCACAATTTCCATATGCAGAAGTCCCAAAAACCCGCAGCGAAATCCAAATCCCAAGGCAATAGAAGTTTCCGGTTCATAGGTTAAAGAGGCGTCGTTGAGATGCAATTTTTCAAGTGCATCACGCAAATCAGAATAATGTGCACCGTCAGCGGGATAAATACCGCAGAAAACCATAGGATTTACCGTGCGGTAGCCGGCAAGTGCTTTTTCAGCAGGATGGTTTACCAAAGTGACCGTGTCGCCTACTTGTGTTTGACGAACGTCTTTAATAGAGGCGGTTATATAACCGACTTCTCCTGCACAAAGCGCTTTGGCGGGTTCCATGTGGGTGGCACGAAGATAGCCGCATTCGACCACCGAAAATTCAGCGCCTGTGGCCATCATGCGGATTTCATCGCCGGGTTTTACGGTACCCTCTTTGATACGTACATATACGATAACGCCTTTATAGGCATCGTAGACGGAGTCAAAGATAAGAGCCTGCAAGGGGGCATCGTCATCTCCTGTCGGAGCAGGTACATCCTGTACGATACGCTCCATGACTTCACCGATATTCAGACCGGTTTTGGCAGAAATACGGGGGGCATCTTCTGCAGGAATCCCGATAATATCTTCAATTTCTTGAATAACACGGTCAGGGTCAGCACTGGGCAAATCAATTTTATTGAGAACAGGAATAATTTCAAGCCCTGCATCCACTGCTAAATAGGTATTGGCAAGAGTTTGTGCCTCAATCCCCTGCGAAGCGTCTACCACTAATACGGCCCCCTCACAAGCGGCCAAAGAACGGGAAACCTCATAGTTAAAGTCAACGTGTCCGGGGGTGTCAATCAAATTAAAGATATAGTCTTCTCCGTTTTGGGCTCGGTATATCAATGTCACGGCATGGGCCTTGATGGTAATGCCGCGTTCACGTTCCAAATCCATATTGTCTAGTATCTGATTTTCCATATCACGCAGAGCGACTGCACTGGTTTGCTCCAAAATTCGGTCAGCCAGTGTGCTTTTTCCGTGGTCGATATGGGCAATAATCGAAAAATTACGAATTTTACTTTTGTCCATGTTTCTCTCCGCTCATTTCGTTCAGTTAATTCTGTGTTTAAAAAGATGCCACTGTATACAGTGACAAGGCTACTCCTTATCATAGCATATTGTATGGGGGTGGTACAAGCATTTTATCATATTTTTGCAGAGAAAAGCGTTCTTATCCTGCTCATTGGCTTAAAAAGTGAATCCTATACGGCAAAAACAGATTGACAAAGCAAAATAGCCGTGCTACACTAAATAAGCTATATGACTGACGGAAGTGGAATAAACCACAGGGAGTATAGCCGATGTCGCCGACCGTCTGGGCAAAAGCTTGGATAGGTGGGCTTTTTTGTTCTTTTGTACAGGATGAAACAAGAGAATAAGTTTGTTAAGCAGAGTAGAACTTTGTGCGTTTCCTTTTATGGTGCAGTGCCTGTTGGACGGGGAGTTGTCAGCAGGACGAAAAGCCTTTTGGCTTGCGGTACAAAGTTTGCATCCCGCTGCTGCATAGGGAGAACTGGTGAGAGCCTCCTGTTGTGCAGCTGTGCTGTATAACAGGAGGTGTTTTTGATGTGTAAAACCTAGCTTTTTGGTTGAATTTTGGAATTTTATCGAAGATAATATCAAAAACTTTGACCGACATGAATGGAAAATGTTGGTTGGACTTGATAAAAAGGAGAAATTTAACTTGAAAAAAACCAATTTATCTTTACGGCGTGTTACGGTTTGCGCTATGTTTATCAGCATTGCTTTGGTGCTGAAAACGGCTTTTAGCATTCAAATTCCCTTGTTTGGGCAAAATGGCATGAGCATAGGGATTTCAGGGATTTTTTCTATGCTGCCGGCTTTTTTGTTTGGACCGGTTTATGGTGCTGTTGCATCCGGATTGGTGGATGTATTGGGGCATTTTCTCAAACCAATGGGGCCTTATCTCCCGCAAATGACTGTTATTATGGCCTTGGGCGGTTTTTTAAGGGGATTACTATGGAAATGGATGAAAAATTTTGATACCAAAAAAATGAGAGTTAGTGTTATGTCGTTTTCAGTAGCATTACTGATTTTAGGGGTTATCAATCAAATTTTTCTGAATGCGGATGGCATAGATAAAAATTTTTATGAGCGGGTATCACCCGAACAGGTAAACACGGAAAATATGCATTTTGTCAGTAAAATGTTGATTACCAGAACAATAGGGACAAAAAATCCGAGTGAAAGCTTAGCAACTTACTTACCGTTTGTAACCATTGGCTTGATAGGAGCCGCTGTTTTAGGAATGATTTTACTAGGTGCAGATTTGCTCATTTCAAAAAAAATGCTGCATGACAGCACGAAAGGACAGACCATGCAGATTTTAACGGTGCTTATTGTGGTAGGCTTAATCGTCACCACGCTAAACACGGTTCTGCTGCGGGAAGTTGTGTTTGCGTCTTGGAAGGCATTGCCGTTCTCTGTTTTGTGGATTCCCCGCGTGATAGAAGAATTGATAGGAAATACGGTGAAAGCTTATTTTGTGGTGCTTTTGATGGGCGTATTTCATCGGCAGAAAAAATTTGTATTATAGAAAATGTACTCTATGCAGTCATAGTATTCAAAATAATAAAAAGGGCAGATAAGCAAAAGAGCTGTGTCATTTGACGCGGCTCTTTTTTTCAGCACGATTTTCTGCCTTAACGAATAGTATAGATAGAATGCAAAAAGTTTTATCTTACCAATAAGAGGTGAATCATATGGCTTTGCCGATAGCCAATTTAGAAGAAATCAGACTGCAAAAGGGTGAAAAAGAGTGCATAGAAATATTCCGTAAAACAGCAAAGCAAAATCGTTTTAGGGCTGTGCAGTTGATTAACACTCCTCAAATGACCTATCCTTGTTTATTTATTTTAATTCCTTCTATACGAGAACATCGTTTACAACAGCAAATTTGGACGAAATATGCAGTTGCTATGGAAATCACCCGGCAAATTTTGGAGGAAGAATATCAGCCTAAAAAAGATTATTTGAAAGGCAGAGGTGACCTTTCTCATCAAGCTTTATTGTGGATGATAACGACCTCTTATCAAGAAGAATATCCCGGTGAGGCTTTTCAAAAAGTGCAGGATATTGTGATTTCAGTACTGATTCAGCTGCACCATGACAATACAGTATTGGAGAAAACTGCCAGACTTATTTTTGAAAGACGAAAAAGAGGGCAAAACGTGCATGAACTGATATGGGCTTATTTTAAAAGCAATGATCCTCAAGCCCTCAAATGGATTGCCGAACAACTCCCCAAAGCGGATTCTTCAGAGGCTGAATTTATCTGTGATTTGCTCGGGATAGAGCATACTGACAAAATTGACACCCAAAATGAGTATCAAAAATATATGTCATGGTGGGAAAATCATAAGAACAATTTAACATTTAGTGATGAAAACAAACAATACACCAGCCGCCCGATTGTGTGCAGTATGACACAGGGCAGAGAGGAGAGGGCGTTGTGATTCAAGTGGCGGGGCGAAGATTTGATATTGCGCCCATGAAATCGGAATACGGAGAAAACAGCGTACAATATCAAGTGCTGCAAAAGATGAATCAAAGCTCGGCGGTTTATTCATTCAGCAGTATCGGAGAATTGCGTTTCATGCTGACAATGCGAAAGGATACTGTGGAAGCCGCTAGACTGCAAAATAAGAGTGGCTTACGGTTTGCGATTTTTCATGACGCTTTTTGCAATGAGCAGTATTGGCAGAGAACCTCAAATGGCGGCTTTCAACTAAAAAGGGGTGCTGTACCCAGTGAAGCTATTCTGGATATTTTCAAGAATGGACGTTTATATGGCACAGAATGTGCCACCGCTATGGTGATTATCATTTATAAAGCCGTGTTGGAGGCTTATGGGACAGATTTATTTAATCGTACGTTCCGTAACATTTATCTCATGGATTGGACCATCCGTCAACCGCTTTTACAGGAAATCGGTACGCCTAAGCCGGCCGCTGATATTCTATTGGGAGATAGAGTCTATTTTGCCAATCCGCAAGTGAGTCCGGATACATCATGGTGGCGCGGAGAAAACGTAATTGTATTGCCGGAGGGTTTGTATTATGGGCATGGAATTGGAATTCAAAACGCAGAGAATATCATTAAATCACTGAATCGGAACCGTATTCCCGATGCTACACAAAGTGCTTATTTAATGGATAAAGCGGCCAGACCCAACTACAAAAAGTTGTTTGATGTGTGGCAAAACAATCAAAGGGCAAGCGGGCCTTTGGTGTGGGATTTTCCTCATGCAACTCCTGCACGAACAAGTCAAATACGATAAAAATAATAAGAGAAAGGGTTTATCTTATGAGCCAAAAGTTTCGGCCATTTGCTGCGGAAGTAGAAAGAATGATTGCGGAGGAACGATGTGTAAAAATATTGGAAATCGGAAAAGGAGATAATTGCTACGGTGCTTTTATGGCAGATTGTCAATATCGCTTTCAAATTCCATACGGACGAATTGATAAGATGCTTTTGACAGAGAAATCACCTGAGATTTCCCATCAGGTCTATCATCAGGTAATCAATTTTGAATCCATAGAAGATTTAAAAAAAATTTCTCTTTATGACTTTATCCTCATCACCGATTTATTTGAAACACTAACCTTGGAACAGGCAAAACAGGTTATCGAGATTTTACAGGCTAAGGTCACACAGCAGGTGATGGTCATTACGCCCGAATATGCTCAAAACGGTAAACGAATCTACCATCCTGTGGCCTTTATGGGAATTGACTTTGCTTACACCATGACTTGGATTGAAGGACGGAATTGGCAGACCTATCAGTTTTTCCCCAAAATGAATTATCCAAGATTACCAATTGATGAAATTGAATCTGTAAATGGGCCGGTACAACCTATGCGCATTGCGTTTATTATTCCTCATTTGGGTTTGACCGGAGGGATGAAAGCCATTGTCGGACAAATCAAGTTGCTGACAGGCAAAGGACATAAAGTGGACGTATACTATCGTGCGGAAAAAGCAGAAAGTGCATTGCCAAGCTGGGGGGTCATTTCCCGAGAAGATTATGCAGAGCAGTATATTGTGCCGCCGGGTGAACGTTTTTTAGACCACATTCAAGATACGGATATTATCTTTTTAGCGTGGGCATCACAGATGTGGGAATTTGTGGAATCTCAGATTCCTGTCGTTATGTGGGAACAAGGTTTTGAATGGTTTTACGGCGACTATAAAACCGTGATATCCAGTCGGGACCGCAGACGGCTGAATATGCATGGTATGTATCGCCTGCCGGTTTGGCTGATGTCGGTTTCCTATACCAATCAAAAGGTCATGCAGGGTATTTATAACCGTAAAACACCGTATTGCCCCTGCGGAATTGACACTTCTTTTTATCATCCCAGCGAGAAAAATACAGAAGAACTGCCGGTGATTCTTCTGGTAGGAAACCCCT
>URPG01000094.1 GCA_900549675.1 uncultured Oscillospiraceae bacterium
TTCTGTTTCTCAAAGTACGTTTATGGAAAACGCAAAATCCTTTCTTCAAAAAATCCATCAGCTCTTCAGTGAAAAAGAAATTCCACTTTGCTGCTATTTAAGTGCCGAACATCACTCTTTTCCAGAGCTTGCACAGGCCTATGAAGAGGCCCTCTACACGCATGAATATTATTATCTGCACAGCAATCCCAAAGATTTAGGACTTTATGATACCATTCAAAAACAAGCGTGTTCTTATTTGTCGGTTCCCCGCATAGCGGATATTCGGGAGCGATTTCTTTCTTTTATGGTCAAGAATGAGTTTTACGCCGCCAAACAGGAAATCTTGGCACTGCACAGTGCTCTGATGAAAATTGATGGACTGGATAACCGTCTTGCTAAAAATGCTATCTATGATATAATTGATTTGCTGTTGCAGGGATGTTCCATATTGGACCAAACAGTAATTGAAAAGCTTTTTGATAAAAAGCTGCTTATCAAGGAAACTATGGAAATCGAGACTTTGGGCGAGCTACAAAAGCGAATTGAAATGCTGTTGGATACTCTTATATTTCACTACGATACTAAATCCATGTCCATAAAAGACAAAATAGCCTCTGTTGCTTCGTATATTCAAGTGAATTACGGAAATCCTGCCCTCAGTTTGGAATTTTTGGCCGAAGAATTCTCTGTATCAGTACAACATCTATCCAAAGAATTCAAAACAGCTATGACGCTGGGCATACAGGATTATATTGCCGATGTTCGCATTAAAAATGCCAAGCATCTGATGAGGCAAAATCCTGACCTTTCCGTTAAACAAATCGGAGAGGGTGTGGGCTTTAATAACAGCCAAACCTTTATCCGTTCTTTTAAGCGGTTTGAATCGATTACTCCCGGGCAATATAAGAAGGATTTGTGTGATTCTTCCGGCTGACGGCAGCACCTCTATTTCAACGCCGATATGAACGAAACAACCATCCGTTTGCCCTGTTTACCGGCTGATGGATGGTTGTTTCGTTTATATGTTTTTGCTATTGTGGGATGACAGGCAGAATCAAAGCTGAGGGATACCTTGAATCGTGATAAATCGTCTGCGTAGCCTGCTGGCTTTTTGTTCCAAAACCAATTCTGTCAGACGTATTCAAGTTTCGGTTATGCATAGGATAAAGGCTGCTGGATACATCCATACGGATACGATGTCCCTTTTTAAATAAATTGCTGATATTGCCGGCCTGAATGGTAAATTCATATACTTTACCCGGCTCCAGCAGTTCTGTCTCTCCTGCGTTTCGGAATTTTCCACGTACAATGCCCGAAAGCAGCGGAAAGGCTTTACCTTCTTCATCTACATCACTGACTCGGCATACAAAGTCTGTGTCCGGTGCGGTTGTAGAGGCGAATAAACGGCAGCTTATGGGGCCGGTTACTTCCATGTCCTGTGTTAAAGCTTCACTGCAAAATACCAGAACATCTTCGCGTTCCTGCTGCGCGGTGGGGTCGGCAAAAATCCGGTGTCCATATTGATCCTCATAGAAAGAGGGGAGAGGGTTTTCAGGATTATACACATATTGCTGTGGTTCGCTCTTTTGTGAAAGATTTTGTGAAAGTTTGCCGCTATTTTTATCTTTTCCCGCAGATAGATAATAGGGGGTATATACCGCACGGCTTAAAGGCCATTCTTGCTCTTTCCGCCAGCTGTTGGCACCCAAAGTAAAGAGGACAACAGGTGCCTCGTCCATAATTCCGTTTTCGATACCCTTTAACCAATAGTCAAACCAATCTTTTACAATTTTTTGAATTTTCTGTCCCTTGCCGCTGTTTTCTTCTCCAAAATCGATATTTTCAATCTTAGAATCCAAATTTCCGCCATGCAGCCATGGACCAATCATCAGTTTTTTGCGGCTTATCGGACATCCGGTAGCATGCTGCCAGTTGTCCAGCGTTCCCTCACAGGCGCCGTCAAACCAACCTGTTAAGAAAAACATAGGAGCGCTAATGTTTTCAATACGAATCGGACGGTGTGCCTTTTTGAGAAAAGAAGAATCCTCTATTCCTTTGACAAGCTCCAAAAAAGCATCTGTTTGTGAAACACCTTTCATCTTGGCAGCGGGATGATCAATCACGGGAAGCTGAAAGGTTTCTTCGTCCCAGTGAGCTTTGTGTTCTTTAATTTCTGCCAAAATTCTTTCCTTTTCTTTCTCATCCCGGCACCAACAATTTATATTTTCTGTCACGCGGTCTAAAATCCATGACAGGTGATAACTGTCAAAGGTTCTTGCTTTGGTATAGCTAAAAGGATCAATGGCAGAGTTTTGAAACGGACAAAATGCCTTAAGATGCGGCGGGCGATTTTCCGCCGCTGCCATTTGGGTATAGCCGAAATAAGACAAACCCTGCATACCAACATTGCCATCACACCATGGCTGTGCGGCAATCCATTCAATGGAATCATAGCCGTCATCAATCTCGCTGGCACCGGTGGCATCCATGTATCCGTCTGACTGACCAGTACCCCGTACATCCTGAAAAATCATGTTATAGCCGGAAAGTGCCATTTCTTCATAGTTGCTGTAGATACCATCATAGATTGATTTTTCCTTGAGGTAGGGGGTCCGCATTAGGATAGCGGGATACGGCTTATCATCATCAGGACGATATACATTGCCGCTGAGAAGTGTTCCGTCGCGCATCGGGATTTTAATATCTTTCCATTCTTTCATATTGTTTTTCCTTTCTTCTTTTGATAAAATCGAGTGACAAAATAAGTTATTGTAGCAATTCCTAAAGGAATGATGAACCATAGAAACATTCCGGAATAGCCTTGCACGGCAATGATACCGCCTGCCGCCGCGGTTGCGCCGCCCTGTCCTAAATCAGCACCAATGTAATAGGTACTGGAGGCAGAACCTCTTCGATAATCAGGAACAGACTTAATGCAGGCAGCTTGTATGCCAGGCTGGATTGTACCAATTCCCACTGCTTTTAAAATACTGGCTGCCGTCAAAAGCATCATAGCATTCTCTTTTTTTAATTGACTCAAAAGAAAAAAAGATACGGCAATACACAGCATGCTGGGATAAAAAACCTTTGCAAAGCCGATGCGGTCACTGAGCTTTCCTAAAAACAGCCTTGTCAGAAATAATGTACAGGCGCTGACGGTGAAATACCATCCGATGTTTTTTAGAGAAATCGTTTCGGCATAACCTGACAGAAAACTAGTTTCGATGCCATTAGTGGCGGATATGGCAATGGTAAGGATAGCGTACAAAGCAGCCTCTTTGGCAATGAAATTCTTTACATTCAGTGAATCCCGCAGAGGCAAGCCTTGCTCTGTGTTTTTTGCGGCGGAATATGGCAAACACAAAACCAGTACAAGACAGAGCCCAACCAACAAGCCCGCCATTAAAAATACCAGTGAACTATGAAACCTCTCCAGCAGAGAAAGACCGATAAATGGTCCGATGGCCGTGGCAACAGACTGTCCCAAAGCAAAATAACCCATTCCTTCTCCCACGCGCGAAGGAGGGATATGTTCCGAAACATAGGCCATGGTAACGGTAGTGGTCATGCCAAATGCTATGCCGTGCAGAACACGAAAAATTAAGAACAACGCAGCAGCATTGGTAACCGCATAACCCACAAAACTAATGCCCATAAGCGCCAAAGACAGCGCCAAAAGTTTCTTTCTTTGAAAATGGTCGCTAATCCAGCCGCTGAACGGACGAAAAATCATGGACGAAATGGACATAACGCCAATCAATGTGCCTGCTGTGGCAAACCCTATACCGATACCGCCGAGATGCTGTGCCAGAGTAGGATTTGTCATATAAAGGGTTAAGGATAATATTAAATTGATAATGAATAAAAAACAATAGGGACGAGTAAAAATTTTTTTTGATTCTACTGATGATGGTTGCACTTTGAATCTCCTTTTGGTATGTATGCATTTATCCCTTAACTGCGCCAATCATAACTCCTTTGGTAAAATGTTTTTGAAGCAGTGGATAAATACATAAAATAGGAACAACGGAGACGACTATTGTGCTGTATTGAATCAATGAATTATAAAGGGAGTAAGACGATGCAATGTCAGAGGATGCATTTGTAAGGTTGGAATTGCCTTGCATCAGAATTTCTCTTAAAATTAGAGGCAGCGGATAGAGCTTTCTCTTGTTTAGATAAATTGCCGCTTGAAACCATGAGTTCCAATGGAAAACGGCGATAAATAAAATAATGACAGCAATGGTCGCCTTAGATAGCGGGACAAAAATGCGAAACAAAATATACATATCTCCCGCCCCGTCCAGTTTGGCTGATTCTTCTAGCGATTCGGGAATTGCTTGAAAGGCCGTTCTCAGCACAATCAAATTGAACACATTAATTGCTGTGGGCAAAATCATAACCCACCGGGTATTTAATAGATTTATTTCATTCATTAATATATAACTGGGAACCAGTCCTCCGCTGAACAGCATGGTAAAAGAAATTGCCAGCATACAAAAGTTACCCGGAAGGAAGTATTTCCTTGAAAAAATATAGGCAGCAACCGTTGTTGACAGGATTCCCAGTGCCGTGCCTGCCGCCACATAGATAATGGTGTTATAGTAACCGCTCCAAATGGATTTGTTTTGCAGTACAATCTCATATCCTTTAAGGGTCGGTTGCCCTGCCGGCCAAAACAAAATCGAATGATTCTTTGCCAGTGCGACAGGGTCTGAAAAGGAAGAAGCAAATGTGTGGATAACCGGTGCTGCACACGCAAAAGCGAGAAGTGCCAACACAACATAGTTTATGACAATGAAAATTTTACGTCCAAAACTTTCTTTTATCTTCATATAGGCGCTCCTTAAAATAAACTGGTTTCCGTGTAGCGCTTACTGACCGAATTGGTTAGGAGAATTAACGCAAAACTGATGATGGAATTAAACAGCCCAACCGCTGTACTGTAAGAGTATTTTCCGTCGACCAGCCCCACACGATATACATAAGAAGAAATAACATCTGCTGTTGCACGGGTACTGGTGGTATACAGCAAAATGACTTTCTCAAAGTTCACATTCATAATTTGTCCTACACGCAGAATTAACATGATAATGATGGTCGGTGCAATGCTGGGAAGCGTAATGTGAAGCCATTGTTTCATATAGCCGGCACCATCTATTTTAGCCGCCTCGTACAATTCTTGGTCGACTCCTGCAAGTGCCGCCAAATAAATAATACTGTTAAATCCTATTGACTGCCAAATGTTGGTAGTAATAAAGATACTGCGAAAGGCTCCGGCATCTGCAATTAAACTAGAAACATTACCGCCCATCAAATTCACAAGGGCAGTAATGGCCCCTTCTGAATCCGTGAAATCAATGATAAGCCCGCAGATGACCACCATAGAAATAAAATACGGCATATAAGTCACCGTTTGTACAGTACGCTTAAAAGCCTTGTTTTTGACTTCGTTCAACAGAAAAGCCAGCAGAATAGGTGCAGGAAAATTAAATAGAAGATCATAGCCGCTTAAAATAAGTGTGTTTGAAATAATTCTTCCTGTATTGGGGCTTGTGAAAAATTTGATGAAGTGATTAAAGCCTATAAAGTCACTTTTAAAAAATCCCAATGCAGGCTTATAGTTCTGAAAGGCCATCACAAGTCCGGCCATAGGCAGATAACTGAACACGAAGAAATAGAGCATCACGACAAAACATATCCAATATAACAATTTATGCTGTTTGTAATTTTTAACGAATTTATTCATGTCGATTCTCCAATGAATTTCGGGAAGAGATTTTCTCTTTCCGGGCAAAAACTTTTTTATCGGGCGTTATAACGATCCAAAGCTGTCTGATAGACAGCCATAACCTCTTCAGCATTCATATCACGAATCTGCTGAATAAAATGATCATAACTGTCAAAGGATTCCGCACCTGTCATGTAGCGAATGCACATTTCCTGCGTATAATCCAGTATATCCGTCATATAGCTTGTATACACTTCATTCTCTTCTTCAGTCAGTGTAACGTTGGAGCTGATTCTATACGCATTGTCGCCGTTTTCACGATACATTCTGTCTGCGGCATCAAAAACTTCATTTACCTTTTCTGAGCGGCGTTCCCATCTGCCGGGAGTTACCTGACTCAGCGTAGCAATTCTCATCGAAAGAAAATTATAATCGCTGTTATTGGTAATAACGTCCAGCCACTGTGGATTACCGTTTTCGTCATAGGCAAATGTTTCGCCCTCGACACCCCAACAGGAAAGCAGGGAGGCTTCTTCCGTATAATATTGATCCCAATATTTTAAGGCTAAATCTAAGTCTTCAATATTTTTATTAATAGAAACAAAGTTCAAATTAATTCTGGAGGTATCTGCATACATATGCGTCTTTTGTCCTTCTTTCAATACAGGAATAGGCGCATAGGTGTACTCAAAGTCCGCTTTAGACTCCTTCCCGATACCAGAGAGAACCGGTGCCAATGAATACGGCGCAATACAGGCTCCTGTATCAACGTTAGAATAAGCCGCAATTTGAGCATTTACATCGGTAACTGTCTGAAAATCGGGATCAATCAGGCCTTCTGCATACCATTTTGCCATCATTTGCAGATATGCTTTGAAGGCTTCTGTATCATCAAGCGGAGCATATCTGACTTTTCCGTCCTTTTGATAAAACGGCAGATTGGATCCAAAGTAATCCACATAACCAAAATCATAACCAATCGACCACATATTATTTTGACCAAACATTTCAGGGCCGGGGACTAAGCCCTTTTTAATGCCGGCTTTCTCTTTAAAGGCTGTCAGTGTTTTGTACCAATCATCGTAAGTTATCGGAACATCCATGTTTACCTGATCCAAGAGATCTTTACGAATCAAAATGCCGACAAAGATTTCGCTTTCCTCGTCATTTTCAATAAAGGCGGGAAAATGAGAGATTTTTCCGGTATCGGTATACACTTCTTTTTTACGCAAAGCAGATTGATTCAACTGTTCTGTAAAGAGAGGCAATTTGTCAAGATGCTCTGCAAGGTTGACAATCAGTCCATCATTAATCATAGCTTCCCCGCCGCCGATGTAGCCTTGAGTTCCTTCAATAAAGTCAGGCAATTCTCCTGAGGCAACCAACAACTGAAATTGTGTTTGTTCTTGCCCCATAATCGGCGTAATTGGCTCCAAATGCACCCCTGTACGTTTTTCCATTTCTTTGTAAAGCAAGGTTTCGTTCCAGTTATCAATCTGTGTACCAATTGCGGTATGTGAACCTCTAAAAATTGTCCATGTCTGTGTACCGTCTGAAACTTTTTGGATATTTTTGCTGTCCGCCGTTGTGCTGATGGAAGAGCTTTCTGTCTTTCCTGTATTACCGTCCGGTTCCTGACTGTTCTTTTTACTACTTTCGCAGCCGACCAACCCGCTAAAGAGCATACATGCTGACAAAATGCCGGCGAAAACGCATTTTCTTTTTAAACTTATCATTCTTTTCTTTCTCCTTTCTTTGAGAGCCTTAAATAATTTGTTAAGATTTTTCCTCGTAACATTTAGACATTTTCAAAGTTGATTCAAATGCCTTTTTGTTGCTTTTATCATAATTTAGCGCTTGTAGATTGTAAATAGTCAAAATTTAATCTGTAATAATAAATGTCTGTATTCTAAGTTTTTGCATGGTATATATTGAATATTGAATGATTAATCT
>URPG01000095.1 GCA_900549675.1 uncultured Oscillospiraceae bacterium
TGGCTTTCTCCTATTGAAGCTCTTTCTGCTTTCTCTGTCCAATATGTTTGACAAACCTACACTTATTCAAATCTCAAAAAAGACGAACTTCTTTTTAATAACGTTGACGGTGAAATTTGTGAAAGATAAACCCAAAAGTCTTCCTCTCTCCGGCATATAATAAAAGATTTCGGAAGTTCCATTGATACAGTAATAACCCTGTTTTCTTTTTGTGCCTGCGAAAGCATATCCCGTGTATGCCTTGAAACCGTTGTGTTATCCAAATCAAAAATTCCGATAATTTCTTCTGTATTGACAACAATTTCATTCCCGAGATGCAGCCACTTTATTTTTTCAGCCTGCATAGATTTTCATTCCTATTCTCTCACCGTTATAATACCGTTTTCCACATAAAACAGGCGGCCCTTTTGCATTAAATTTACGGTTTCAGGCGCACAGCAAGTGATAAAAACCTGTTTATTATCCAAATGATTTAACAAATAATCTTGACGGTTGGTGTCTAATTCACTCATCACATCATCCAAGAGAATAATGGGTGTTTCAAAGGTTTTTTCTTCTAAAATTTCAGCTTCAGAAAGTTTCAGGGACAAAACAGCACTTCTCTGCTGCCCTTGCGAAGCGTAAAGTCTTGCCGAAAGATTACCAACTTCAATGTATAAATCATCCCGGTGAGGTCCTGCACTGGTATGACCTGTTTTGATATCAAATTTTTCTGATTTACGCAGCTCTTCCATAATTTTTTTTTCAAGTTCATCTTCATTGATTTTGTCTTGCTCAAATTCCACATTCGGCTGATAAGAAATCGTCATTTCTTCACGGCCTTTGGCAATACCTGCATAAATTCTCTGACACTTCGGTTGGAGTATTTTCATATACCAGGTGCGTTTTAACATAATTTGCGCCGCATATTTTGCAAGACGCATATTCCACACATCCAAGGTATCGCATAAATCAGGATGCTTGAGTATATCTTTTAAAAGTGCATTGCGCTGGGATAATAGACGGTTGTAAACAGAAAGTGTTTTTACATAAAGAGGATTGATTTGACAAATGGCACTGTCAATAAAATTTCGCCGGTTCAACGGTCCCTCTTTGATGAGCTGCAAATGTTCGGGAGAAAAGATAACCGCACAGATCTTTCCGACCAAAGCAGAGCCTGTTTTCTTTTCCACACCATTGATGATGGAACTTCTTCTGCCTTTTTGAATTTTTAATACTGCGTTTTGATTTCTTTCTTCCTTGAAAAATTCAGCTTTTAACTGTGTGTAAGGGGTATTTTCACCCGGCTTTTTTGATATTGTCGTCAATTCGGTATCTTTGGAACCTCGGAAAGAATGACCTCCCGTAAAAAGCCAAATACATTCTAAAAGATTGGTTTTTCCTTGTGCATTTTCACCATAAATTACATTGATTTCAGGAACAGGATAGATTTCTCCATTGACAAGATTGCGAAAATTTTCATAAACAATCCGCTTGATATACATAAGTTTCTCCGCCGAACTCCACTTTGTCGCCTTCTTGCAGCTGATGTCCGCGCTGTGTGCAAATTTCTCCGTTTACTTTGACAAAACCTTCTTGAATTACCATTTTAGCTTGCCCGCCCGTATCAACAGCACCTTTTATTTTTAAAAAGGCTTGTAATTTTATCATAATTTATTCCTTTCCGGAATTTAATAACCATGCGTCTTCATCCATTCAGTTTGACTTCAATTTAACCGGTAAGACCAAAAATAAAAAGTTGTTGCCTTCTTTCGGAACAATTTTCATGGGACTTAAGGGCGTATTGAGTTGAATTTTGATTTCGTCGCATTCTGTATTTTTTAAAGCATCAAGCAAATAACGGCTGTTAAAACCGATCTCAATGTTTTCACCGTTAATTTTTGCCTCAATTTGGTCACTGGCGCGTCCCATGGCAGTGGTACAAAGAAATTTTATGCTGTCATCTTCAAAAGTGCAGCGCAGCGGACTTTTCAGTCTGTCGGTAATCAGCAAAGAAACACGCTCTACACTGTCAATCACTTTTCTTGTATTTACAATCACTTCAATGGCGGTGTCATTGGGAATTGTGGCTTGATAATTTAAAAATTCGCCTTCCAAAAGACTAGAAGTCACAGTGTAATTTCCAATTTTGAATAATACATGGCGTTTTCCCGCGGCAACTTCAATTTCGTCATCATCATCTTTCAGTAAAGCGTTGACTTCACGTAAGGTTTTACCCGGAACGACGAACGATAGTTCCTCTTGGAAAGCGATAAGTTCGGTTCTTTTAGCCAATCGATAGCCGTCAACAGCGACCATATCTAATTGTCCGCCTTGCAGGTTGAAAAGTCCGCCTTGGTGGATGGGTTTTGCATCACTTTCCGCAATGGCAAAACTGGTTTGTTTGATCATACTTTTCAGTGTTTTGGAAGCAATAGTAAAACTTGTAGAGTCTTCTAATTTTGGAAGCTCGGGGAATTCTTCCGGTAGAAATCCGATAATAGAAAAATTGCTGTTGCCGCTTATGATGGTGGCAGCGTGTTTTTCGTCTACTTCTACACTGATAATTTCAGCGGGCGATTTTCTAACGATTTCGGAAAAAAGCTTTGCGCTAAGGACGGCTGTTCCACTTTGAATTCCTGTTGCAGGAATAATAGTTTTAATGCCCAGTTCCAAATCATATGCACTCATCTCAATGCAGAGTTCGCCGGTTTTAATGAGGATTCCTTCTAAAACTGGAATTGATGTTTTGGATGAAACAGCGCGTTGTATATTTAAGACAGCTTCTGTGATTTCTTTTTTATTAACAGTAAATTTCATTTGTTATCTCCTTTTTACGATGTATCTTGCAGTTTTTGGTTTTATATCATGTTAGGGTTATAAAAGATTTAGTGATAGTAGTAGGGGCTGTGAATTTGTTGAAAACATTATTTTTTCCAGATTTACCATGCTTTCAAGTCCTGAAAGTTTTTCTGTCGGCGCTGTGGAGGAAAAGTGAAAACGCGTTGAAAGAAATTTTTTACAATCCACTGTTGAATGTTTAAAATCCTGTGGACAAAAAACAGGATTTTAGCGGTCACGGATATTCTTGATAATATCGTCGATGGTAGCTTTCATATGCGGGTCATTTTTAATATTTTTTTCTACTTGTTTAATGGCATATACAACCGTTGAATGATCACGTCCGCCAAAGGTTTTCCCTACCTCTACCATCGAAAGCTGTGTGATTTCACGTACAATATACATGGCAATTTGTCTGGCACTTGAAATCTCTGCTTTTCTAAGCTGCGATAAAATTTCATCAGAAGAAACCCCGTAGGTTCTTCCCACTTCTTCAATAATTTTATCCACCGTGACCGGTGTAGGCTGGCTGTTATTTATAATGTCGCTGATAGCGGATTGAGCAGTTGCAATATTGAGAGGCTTGCCCTCCAGAAGGTTGTAAGCTTTAATCTTTTTAACGGCGCCTTCCAGTTGCCGAATATTGCTTTTCAGCTTGTTGGCTATGTATTCGCATACAGCGTCGGGAATGATGATATCTAAATTTTCAGCTTTGCGTGTAATAATGGCAATACGGGTTTCAAAATCCGGTGGTTGAATATCCGCAGTAAGCCCCCATTCAAAACGGGTTTGCAGTCGGTCCTCTAAAGTGGAAATATCACGCGGTGGGCGGTCAGAGGTTAAGATAATTTGTTTTTTGGCCTCATGTAAGGCATTAAAGGTATGGAAAAATTCTTCCTGTGTGGAATCTTTACCAGCAATAAACTGAATGTCGTCCACCAGCAAGACATCGGCATGTCTGTATTTTTCTCTAAAAATAGAGGTGGTACCAGTACGAATGGCTTCAATCATTTCATTGGTGAAGTCATCGCCTTTAATGTAAACAATACTCATTTGTGGGAAACTGTCTTTGATTTCCTTGGAAATAGCATAGAGCAGGTGGGTTTTTCCGAGTCCTGAGTTCCCATAAATAAAAAGCGGGTTATAAAGAATGGCCGGTTTTGAGGCAACTGCCAGACAGGCGGCATGGGCAAAACGGTTAGATGGGCCGACCACAAAGGTTTCAAATGTTAAATCGTAGTCTTCATTGTTTTCCGATTTGGAAGATTTGGAACCGGAAGAAAATCCACTTGAAGAATATTGGATTTCCTCCTTAACAATAATTTTAAATTCAATTTTAGAACTGAATACATTTTGAAAAGCTTCATCCAATAAATCTTGATAACAACGAATCAAGGTTTGTTTATGGAACTCATTCGGAGCTTCGATTATCGCTACCCCGTTTTCAAAGTCAAGCGTAATGGGAACCAGGCGTTCAAACCAGGTTTTATAGGCCACCTCAGTAATATTTGATTTGCAGTAATCGCAAATCAACGTCCATGCTTCATCAAAAGATTTCAAAGACGTTTCCTCCTTTATAAGCTAGCGTGATTTAATATTTGTGATTTAGTGATTTTTCTTTTTTTCAAAACATGGCTGAACTTGTCCATTTTAATAAAGAGAAATAAAATACTTTTTTATCAAAATGCTAAGTTGAATAAATTAAAATTGTGAAATAAAGGCAGAAAAACAAACAAAATAAATTTAAATTTTGTTTGTTTTATTATGCACATCGTGATAAGAATGAAAAATCCCATAAAGTATTCAACATTATAACATAACTTGTGAAAAGATTCAAACAAATAAAAGGATACAAAAATAAAATTTTTCAAGGAAAAGCCTGCAAAATACTAGGTGTTGTGGAGGTAAAAAAGTTTTTAACAAGGTTTTCTGTTTATTGTTGAAAAAATAAATTTTTCTGACGAAAAAAAGTGAAATATAAATTAGAGAAACGGAGAAATAACTAAAAATAAGGTTGACATATAGATTGATTTTAAGTTATAATATTTACTCGCAGGGAAACTACCCCGAAAGGAGGGTTTTATATATGCTTAGAACCTATCAGCCTAAAAAGCTTCTCAGAAAAAAGGAGCATGGCTTTAGAAAAAGAATGTCAGATAAAAACGGACGCAAAGTTTTAGCACGCCGTAGGGCAAAGGGCAGAGCCAGATTATCTTATTAATGCCTTTGAGGTCACCAATGCGTGACCTTTCTTTGTTTGTTCACTTTATGTGGAAGGATGCCGCTTTTATATGAACAGCCAGTTGATATCAATTTGCCAAAACAATGACTTTAGGCGGATATATAACCGGGGCAAACATTATGTTACCCCGGTGGTTGTCATATACGTTCTTAAAAACAGAACAAAAAACACACGTCTTGGTATTACCACCAGTAAAAAAATTGGGAATGCGGTGAAAAGAAACCGCAGCAGAAGAATAATAAGAGAAGCCTGGCGCGCGGTCAGCCCTTTTGCTGCAAAAGGGTATGATTATGTTTTGGTTGCCAGAGGAAAAACCCCTTACGTAAAAACACAGGATATTCAGAAGCAGTTGTATCGTCAACTGAAAAAGGCCGGTCTTTATCAGGAAAGGGAGTAAGTCTGTTTGCTTAGGAGCTGAACAAATGGACTTTTTTGATGTCAGAAAGGTACAAGCGTTGTATGAAAAAAGTTTTTTTGGCGGTAATTCATTTCTATCGAAAAAATATTTCACCTCATACAGCCCCTTCTTGCCGTTTTATTCCCACTTGCTCAGAATATGGTTTAACGGCAATTGAACGGTTTGGTGCATGGAAGGGCGGATGGATGACGTTGTGGAGAATATTGCGTTGTAACCCATTTTGTAAGGGCGGTTATGACCCTGTTCCTGAAAAAAAGAAAAAATAATTTTGAGAATAAAAGTTCGCAGAGCGCAGAGGAGTTTTTATTATATGGATATATTCAATTGGATAGGCAGTATACTGGGATATTTGCTTTGGGGACTTTTTACCGTTTTTAAAAATTATGGTGTTGCCGTTATTATCTTTACGATTATAACCAAGATTTTGCTTTTTCCTTCTTCTATCAAACAGCAAAAAAGTATGGCATCCCAATCTAAATTTGCAAAAAAGCAGCAAGAACTGCAAAAAATATATGGCAATAACAAGCAAAAATATAATCAAGAATTGATGAAGCTGCAGGAAAAAGAAGGTATAAGCCCCATGGGCTGCTGTTTGCCGATGCTTTTAACCCTGCCGATTATGTTCGGTATTATGTATTCGGTTTCTCAGCCGTTGAGCAATACAATTCATATCGCACAGGATACGATTCAGCAGGCTACGGAATATGTATCAAGAATTCCGGGTTCTACCAATATGGGGATGTATGCGGAGCTTGAAATTTTGCGGAATTTTGAAGGCTTGCAGGACAAACTGACGATGTTCAGTGCCGGTGATGTGGAAAAAATCACGCAGTTGTCACGAGGCTTTAATTTCTTGGGATTGGATTTACTGCAAACCCCGCAATTTGGAAATTGGGGTAATCCACTCTGGATTTTACCGGTTGCCTATTTTATTATTTCTGTGTTAAGCCAACTGTACACAACACGCAGTAATCCGAGCCAAAGTGCAATGCAGGGCCAGCAAAAAGGCTGTACCAATTTTATGTTGTATGTTATGCCTATTTTCTTTGCTTATCTGTCATTTTCATATCCTGCCGCAGTAAGCCTTTATTTTATAATGTCTACTGTGGTGCAGACATTACAAACGGTTGCGGTGAATAAGTTCTTCAGCGTGCACCACATGACGGCAAAAACAGAGGCACAAAGAGCGGTTACTTTGGCTTTGGCAGAAGAAAAAATTAAGCCTTTACCGGCAGAAGCACAACGTCAGATTGCCCGGCAGTTAGAAGAAACCTGCTGGTCCCGCAAAAGAAAAGAAAAAGCAACAGCCGCAGAAGAAAACCGGAAAAAAATCTTCCGGTAAATCAGGAAACTCTGATCGTTATTTAGGCAGTAAGAAATGAACAAGGGCCGATGAAAATCGGTAATTGAGGAGGTATTCTTTCATGTTAAAAGAGACAATCGCAACCGGCGAAACCGTAGAAATTGCTCTTGACAGAGCCTGTGCGGAATTGGGTATTGACAGATCAGAAGATGAATTTGAGTTTGAAATTCTTGAAACACCCGTGAAAAAGACTTTTGGTCTTTTTGGGGGCAGCCCGGCAAAAGTAAAAGTTTTTTTGAAAGAATTAGATGCCGCTGAATCAGCCGCCGAATATTTGAAAAAAGTGCTGAAAGCCATGGGACTTTCTCATGTGGATATTGAAATTCACCGTGCTGAAAACAGTGCCGAATTGGTGCTGAAGGATCAAGATGTGGGCTTTATTATTGGTCATCGCGGAGAAACACTCGATGCGTTGCAGTACCTTTCTTCTTTGGTAGCCAACCATAATGGCGGAGAATATTACCGAGTGACACTCGATGTGGGGCAATATCGTGAAAAAAGAAAAGAAACATTGCAGTCACTTGGCAGAAAAATGGCGTTAAAGGCTTTAAAAACAGGAAGAAATCATTCTTTAGAGCCTATGAATCCTTATGAAAGAAGAATTATACACACGGCGGTTCAAGAAGTAGAGGGAGCAAAATCATGGAGTGAAGGAGAAGATTTACTGCGCCATGTTGTGATTGGTTCGGTCAATGGAGAGAGATTTCCCAGACGTGATAACCGCAGAGGCGGCTATCAGGGACGTGGCGGCAACCGAAATTACAATAATAATCGTGGAAACAACAATCGCCGTCCTTATCAGC
>URPG01000096.1 GCA_900549675.1 uncultured Oscillospiraceae bacterium
AGGAAAAATATCTTTGCCTCTAGTGGGGATTATTGATATTCCGCCTAAAAAAAGAATATCGTATTTAAAACGGCTTAACCGCTATTACAATGAATACGGCCACCACAGAAAAATTAAGATTGTGAATGCTGAAATGCCCAGAGTTTCCATGCTCTGTGCAAAAGGATTTAATGTAATCTATACATTTGATGTAAATAATCACCGAGAAAAAATACATTGTTTTAATACCGGAGTGATTTATAATATTATGCAGAAAGAAGTAAATGAAAATCATATGCCCATTTTTGATTTCACGCCTGAACTTTGGCAGGTTTACCTTGATGAATACACTGCTTTATTAGATGATTTCCATGTAGCTTCGTATATAGAAGAATAATGGATTTTAAAATTGTTCAAAGTCTGCAAAAAAAGAGAGTATTCTTTGCTGATACCACAAAGAATACTCTCTTTTTTATGATAGGCTCAATTGCTCTCCTAATTCTTCATCTGCTGCGGGCAATGCCCCCAAAGCCGGAATTTTTTTCTTATAACGATTGGGGTTTTGCAGCATCCCCTCTTCATATGGAATTACCTTTATTAAACTCTGTCCTTTTTTCATTGTCATGGTGGCTACACCCTGTGTATTTTTTGTTGTTTTAGACAAAATAACAGCGGTGTGAATCAATAGCATCCTGCCGGAGGAAGCCGTCAACAAGATTTCTTGATCTTCCGTAAAATGCAGAATACTCACAACTTTCGATTTATCACTGTAAGCATTCATTAATTTCTTGCGATTGGTTTTGGTTTGATAAGAAGAAAGTTCCACCTTTGCAATCTTACCATTTTCAAAGCAAAACAGCAAAAAGCCGCTGTAATCTTTGGTCACAATCATAGCAATTGCTTTTTCATCCTCTTCCATTTGTGCTTTTGCCGGAATATATTCTCCCAAAACACTGGCCTTGGTATCAGCAAATTCATTGACTTTCATCTTATAAACCTTGGCTTGGTCAGAGAAAAAGAGCAGTTCAGCAGAGTTTGTACTCTCCATTTCTACAATATTCTTGTCGCCCTCTTTGAGTTTTTGCTCTCCGCTCATACGCAAAGACTGCGGCGTAATTTTTTTGAAATAGCCCTCTTCACTAAAAAACAAATGTACCGGATAATCCGGAATTTCCTCTTCTATTTCCACGTCCTCAATTTCATCGGCGTAGATAATCATAGACTTTCTGGGCTGACCGTATTTCTCTGCTACATCGGACAATTCTTTCACAATAATATTACTGACTTTGGTTTTGGAAGCAAGAATACTTTCTAATTCTTGGATCTCTTGCCTTAATTTTTCAATTTCCTCTGTACGTTTTAAAATGTATTCACGGTTCAGATGACGCAGTTTAATTTCTGCCACAAATTCAGCTTGAATTTCATCAATACCAAAGCCAATCATCAAGTTGGGAACAACCTCTGTTTCCTCTTCTGTTTCACGAACAATATGAATGGCTTTATCAATATCCAACAGAATCGCCTGCAAGCCTTCCAATAAATGCAGTTTATCCTTTTTCTTGCTTAAATCAAAATAAGTTCTCCTTTTTACACATTCAATGCGGAAAGCCACCCATTCTTCCAACAGCTCCCGAACACCTAAAACTTTAGGAGTTCCCGCAATTAAAACATTAAAATTACAAGAAAAACTATCTTCCAATGCAGTCATCTTGAAAAGCTTTTGCATTAATTTTTCAGGATCAACGCCGCGCTTTAAATCAATTGTCAGCTTAAGTCCTTCCAAGCCGGTTTCATCCCGAATATCCGCAATTTCTTTAATCTTACCCTGCTTGACCAGGTCTATTACCTTTTCTACAATTACCTCTACCGTGGTGGTAGGCGGAATCTGCGTAATGTCAATACAATTTGCCGATTTATCGTAGGTGTACCGGCTCCTCACACGAAAGCTGCCCCGCCCGGTTTCATAAATTTTTCTCATGGCAGCAGCGTCAAAAATAATCTGACCGCCCCCGGGAAAATCCGGTGCCTGCAAAACTTCCAATAGATCGGCCTTAGGATTTTTTATCAGCTGAATGGTCGCTTTACAGATTTCTTCTAAATTAAACGGACAGATAGAGCTTGCCATACCAACGGCAATCCCTGTATTGGCATTGACCAATATCGTCGGAAAGGTTGCCGGCAGCAGGGTCGGCTCTTTCATTGTGTTATCATAGTTATCAGTAAAATCCACTGTATCTTTATCAATATCGCGGAAAAGCTCTTTGCAGATTTCATCCAATTTTGCCTCGGTATAACGAGAGGCAGCCCATGCCATATCACGGGAATAAAATTTACCAAAGTTTCCTTTGGAGTCCACAAACGGGTGCAATAAAGCCTCATATCCTCTGGAAAGACGCACCATTGTATCATAAATAGCTGAATCACTATGCGGATTTAATTTCATGGTCTGTCCCACGATATTGGCACTTTTCGTCCTCGCGCCGCTTAACAAATTCATTTTGTACATGGTGTACAAAAGCTTGCGGTGTGAAGGTTTAAAGCCGTCAATCTCAGGAATGGCACGCGACATAATCACGCTCATAGCATACGGCATATAGTTTTCTTCCAACGTATCATTTACGTCTTTTTCAACAATTTTGCCCGCACCGTCAATGTGACCGTGCACCTTTGGCATTTTTGATTTTTCGCTTTTTTTCTTTCCTGCCATCACTTACCCCTCTTTCCCCGCAATTTTCATTACGATACATCCGCCTGCGCCACATATTTATGTCCGTTTTCTGCAATATGCTCTTTTCGAGCTGATAAATCATCTCCTAAAAGCATATTGAAGGTACGTTCTGTTCGCTCAGCTTCTCCGCTTTTCACCTGAATAAGTCTGCGGGTTTTAGGATTCATTGTTGTTAAGTTCATCATCTCAGGCTCATTTTCACCCAATCCTTTTGAACGCTGAATAACAAATTTTTGCCCTGCTAATTGCTGTAAAAATTTATCTTTTTCGACATCGTTATAAGCAAAATAGGTATCTCCCTTACAAGTAATCTCATACAAAGGCGATTCCGCAATATACACCTTCCCCGCCTCAATTAAGGCCGGGGTCAAACGGTACAGCATGGTTAACAAAAGTGTACGAATTTGAAATCCATCATAATCCGCATCTGTACAGAGAATGACTTTATTCCAACGTAAATTATCCATGTCAAAGGTCGATAAATTTTTATTTGCTTTGCTTTTTACTTGCACACCACAGCCTAAAACCTTCAGCAAGTCAGTGATAATTTCACTTTTAAAAATTTTATCGTAATCTGCCTTTAGACAATTTAAAATTTTTCCCCGAATCGGCATAATGGCTTGAAAGTATGGATCTCTTGCCTGCTTACAGGCACCCAAAGCAGAATCTCCCTCTACAATAAAAATTTCACGCTCATTGACATCACGGCTGCGGCAATCCACAAATTTAGCCACACGGCTGGTGATATCCATTTTCCCTGTCAATTTAGTTTTCAAATTCAAGCGGGTTTTTTCAGCATCTTCACGACTGCGCTTATTAATTAACACTTGGTTACAAATTTTATCGGCATCCATTGGGTTTTCAATAAAATAAATTTCCAAGTTATGGCGCAGCATTTCTACCATGGCCTCTTGAATTCCTTTATTGGTAATTGCTTTTTTCGTTTGGTTTTCATATGAGGTCTGCGTTGAAAAAGAAGACATCACAATAATTAAGCAGTCTTCCACATCCTGATAAACAATCTTACTTTCATTTTTATTGTATTTATTATTTTGCTTTAAATATGCATCGATTTGATACACAAATGCATTTCTTACGGCCTTGTCAGGTACGCCGCCATATTCCAGCCAACTAGAGTTATGGTAATATTCCGTCACATGATTGCGATTGGAAAAAGCAACCGCGGCATAAATTCGTACATTATAATAAGGCAAATCCGCACGATCACGCACTTTTTTCTCACTTTGCCAAAGCTGAATGGGAATCAAAGCGTCTTCTCCGGCAATTTCTTTGGCGTGGTCCGCAATACCATTCTCATAACAAAAATCTATTTGCTCAAATTTGCCCGGCTTTATCTCATAATAAAAATGAAAGGTTAATCCGGCGTTGACAATCGCCTGACGTTTTAAAACCTCCTCAAAATATTGTTTGGGTATGTCAATATCAGTGAAAACTTTTAAGTCTGGTTTCCAGTGAATCATGGAACCCGTATCTTTTTTCGGATATGGCTTTTTATCCAAACCGCCGATATTCTCGCCTTCTTCAAAATGGAGCTTATAAAGATAACCGTCACGGCGGATTTCAGCATCCATAAATTCAGAAGCATATTGTGTGGAGCACAAACCCAGACCGTTCAGGCCCAAGGAATACTCATAGTTTTGTCCGTCATCATTATCAAACTTTCCGCCGGCATATAATTCACAAAACAAAAGCTCCCAATTAAATTTGTTTTCATTTGCATTATAATCCACCGGCATACCGCGGCCATGGTCCTCTACCTTAATGGACTTGTCCAAATAATAGGTAACTGTAATTTCATTGCCATAACCCTGTCTGGCTTCATCAATTGCATTGGAAAGGATTTCAAATACGGAATGCTGACAACCGTCAATTCCGTTAGAACCAAAAATAACGCCCGGGCGTTTTCTCACTCGGTCGGCACCTTTTAAAGAACTGATACTCTCATTGCCATAAGTTTGTTTCTTTGGCATTTATATTAACCATCCTTTTCTATAAACAAGATAAAGGGGCTGCCGCAAAAGTTAAAGCTTAACTTTGCGGTAACCCTTTTTACTACATATGCAGAATTAATTTTTTCGATAAAGAAGTAAAATTAATCTGGCATTTCTTAGGTTTCATTTAAAATCATCTTTACAAGAAGATTCCCGCTTTATATTGATGATTTTATTCCGAATCTTCGGACTTGTCAAGTTTCGGTTCAGAATCAGGCAGTTCCTTGCCCTCCATAATGTCTTTGAATTCTTCTCCTGAAATCTTTTCTTTTACCATTAAGTGTTTGGCAACCTTATGCAAATATTCAATATTGTCAGAAAGAATTTTTTCTGTCTGCTGATAGGCCGTTGAAATAAGCGAATGAATTTCTTCATCGATGACAGCGGCTGTTGCATCAGAATAATTGCTGACATGACCCATTTCTTTTCCTAAGAACGGATTGCTTTCGTCAGAGCCATACAGAATAGTTCCCAGTTTTTCGCTCATGCCGTACTTCACGACCATGCTGCGGGCTGTTTTTGTTGCTTTTTCAATATCGTTGGAAGCCCCTGTTGAGATATCACCCAAAATCAAGGCCTCTGCCACACGTCCACCCAATAAAGTGATTAAATCTTCTTTCATTTCTTTGCGGCTTTTATAAGAGCGGTCCTCTGTAGGCAGATTCATTGTATAACCGCCGGCCATACCGGTGGGGATAATGGAAATCTGATGAACGGGATCCTGTGTTTCACAGTAATAAGAGGCCACAGCATGACCTGCCTCGTGATAAGCTGTTAATTTTTTCTCTTTTTCGCTCATGACACGGCTTTTCTTTTCAGGACCCACCACAACTTTAATGGTAGCCTGTTCAATTTCTGCCATGGTAATAGCTTTATAGTTCTTTCTGGCAGCCAATAGAGCCGCTTCATTCAATAAGTTTTCAAGATCTGCACCGGTAAATCCGGCTGTTGTTTTGGCAATGGTAGAAAGCTTTACATCCGGTGCCAAAGGCTTGCCTCTGGCATGCACCTTTAAAATTTCTTCACGGCCCTTGATATCGGGATACCCTACCATTATCTGACGGTCAAAACGTCCCGGACGCATAAGGGCAGGGTCAAGAACATCAGGACGGTTTGTGGCCGCAATCATAATAACGCCTTCATTGGCACCAAAGCCATCCATTTCAACCAAAAGCTGATTTAAAGTTTGTTCACGCTCATCATGTCCGCCGCCAAAGCCGGCACCACGCTGACGTCCCACCGCATCAATCTCATCAATGAAAATGATACAAGGACGGTTCTTCTTTGCCTTATCAAACAAATCACGAACACGGGAGGCACCCACACCGACAAACATTTCTACGAAATCAGAACCCGAAATCGAGAAAAAGGGAACACCAGCTTCACCCGATACCGCTCTTGCCAATAAAGTTTTACCGGTTCCGGGAGGTCCAACCAACAAAACACCCTTGGGGATTCTGGCACCCAATGTGTTGAATTTTCCGGGAGCCTTTAAAAACTCAACGATTTCTTCCAGTTCTTCTTTTTCTTCATCGGCACCAGCGACATCAGCAAATGTGGTTTTTCGCTTTTCATCCGCCATTTGCTTAATTTTGGCTTTCCCGAAATTCATCTGTTTGTCGCCGCCCATACTGGCACCCATTTTCCGAAACATCAAAAACGTCACAAGCATGAGCGCACCCATCAAAATAATCGTCGGAAGCAAACTGACAATCCAACTGGTCTGAGCGGGCCTGATGACATCCTGCACCATTTTTTGGTCGGGATGGGCTTCATTATAGCGGGCAATGTCATCCAGAACATTTTCGTAAAACAAATTTATATTCGGTACCACATACGGCACAATGGTCTTATCATCGGTGAGCTTTAGTTTCATCTCACCTGTACCTAAATCAAGGCTATATTCTTTTACCTGATCGGTCTCAAAATAATTGATAATATCAGAATATTTTTTTGATTCCTGTTTAGGTGCCTGATTCAGCACATAGACAATCAGCAGAATCAAGGCCAAGGGTATACCCAGATACAGCCCAATATTTTTTAAAATTTTCTTGTTGTCATTGTTCAAGAATATATCCTCCTACTGTTTGATATGCCGCTTGTCCAAAATTTATTTTATATCTTGTATCCGTTATTTAATTTAAGATTAAGCTTAAGAATAAACTTTAGGATCCAAAATACCGACAAAGGGCAAATTTCTATACTTTTCATCGAAATCGAGTCCATACCCCACAATAAACTCATCAGGAATTACCGCACCGATATAGCTTACATCTACCTGCACTTCACGTCTATCGGGTTTATCAAATAATGTGCAGAGCTTAATACTCTTGGGATTTCTGGACTTGATAATTTCCAAAAGATAACTCAGGGTTTTTCCGCTGTCCAAAATATCTTCTACAATTAAGATATCATATCCTTCCAAATTGATGTCGAGGTCTTTTACAATTTTGACAACGCCGCTGGTTTTCATGCCTGAACCATAACTGGAAGTCGCCATAAAATCAATTCGCGCAGGAATACTGATTGAACGCATCAAATCCGCCATAAAAACAACGGAACCCTTTAGAACGCTGACGAGCAGCAGATTTCTATTTTTATAGTCGTGCGAAATCTCTTGCCCAATGCGTTCCACCATAGCGGCAATTTGTTTTTCCGTAAAAAGAACTTCTGAAATATCATCTAGCAATTCGTGTTTTTGAACCATGATTCATGACCCCTCTTCATTTCCTCTCCTCAATTCGCACTGTTATACAATATTGAGAATCTTTTCTCACTTGAAATTCCTCAGAAACTCCGATTCCTTCCACAAAAACAATTTTGCCCTGATACTCTAAAATAACTTTTTCGTTTCTTTCAAAGCGAGGCACCTTTTCTTCATAAAAAAGATTTTTAAGTGTTTTGGTT
>URPG01000097.1 GCA_900549675.1 uncultured Oscillospiraceae bacterium
TTCGGCATTTTTCTTTGCAAATACGGGTATTTGTTCGAGAGGTGCATTTACGGTGACGGTTTTCCCGCCGTTATACTCTCTTTTTGACCACACATCAATCCAATTCGTGTTTGGAGGCAGATAGACTTGACGAATATCAGCGCCGGATTCCAAAATGGGGGCAACCAAAAGGTCAGACCCAAACAGGTAGTTGTCATCAATTTCCCAACTGAGAGTATCTTGTGGAAAATCATAAAACAAAGGGCGCATAATCGGAGTGCCTTGTGCGTTGGTTTTTTCCATTTGTACACGAATGTAATCGCGCAGGCGTTTCCGTAGAAAGATATATTGTTTCGTGATTTCAAATACTTCTTCACCAAAGCTCCAAATCTCATTGTCAGCGCCTGTTCCGGCGATACCGCTGTCATAGCCGCTATAGGGCATACGATTTCCGTGTAACCGCATCACCGGACAAAAACAAGCATATTGGAACCAACGAATCAATAATTCTCTAAAAACAGGGTCATCTCCATGACCGCCATGGAACCCCGCAATGTCTGTTGTCCACCATGGAATTCCCGCTACAGCCATGGAAAGTCCTGCTCTAACTTGTCGGTTTAAACATTCAAAGCTGCTATCAATATCACCGGACCAAACGAGGCTTCCGTACTTGGCGCTTCCTGCCCAAGCACATCGAATCAAACTGAGCGGAGTAGGATCGCCGGCTTTTTGCATACCGTCATAAAAACCTTTGGCATAGAGCACCGGATAAATATTACCGACTTCTGCAACGTTTCCAAGTGAATAACGGTAATTTTCAAACTCATAGGTGGTATATTCGGGTTCCGCAACATCCAACCAAAAGAGTTTTATGCCTTGTTCCCAATAATTTCTTTTCACTTTTTCCCAAATATATTCTCTTGCTTCTGGGTTCGTGGCGTCGAAAAACACTTCGTTTCCATTACAAAGCATACTGATGCGTACGCCCGATTCACATTGTACCAAGTAACCTTTTTCCAGCATTTCTTGATAATTTTCAGAGCGATGGTCGACGGTGGGCCAAATGGAAACCATTAGTTTGGTACCCATTTCTTCCAATTCTTGGCACATGGCGGGAACATCAGGCCAAAATTGCGGGTCAAACCGATAATCACCTTGTTGTGTCCAATGGAAAAAATCAGCTACAATTACATCCAAAGGAATTTTTATTTCCTTATATTTTCTCGCGACAGTTAAAAGTTCTTCTTGGGTACGGTAGCGAAGCTTGCTTTGCCAAAACCCCATGCCGTATTCAGGCATCATAGGCGGCTTACCGACCAGATTCATATAGGTTTCTTCAATTTCTGAGGGGCTATCGCCTGCGATAATTACATAATCAATCTCTTTTGCAGAAACAGATTGCCAAACCGTTTCATTTTGGGCGAACATAACCTGCCCGACGGACGGATTGTTCCACAAAAATCCGTAGCCTAAGTTAGACAGATAAAAGGGGACGCTTGCCTGTGAATTCCTTTGCGCAAGCTCAAGCAGACAACCTTTCCTGTTTAGCTCTTGTTGTTGGTATTGCCCCATGCCGAATATTTTCTCATTTTTGTTGGCACAGAAACGCGTGGTCAACTGATAGCTTTCTCCGGATTTTGGCTTGTATTGACGTCCTGGAATATTGAGAGCCATACTGATGTCATCCTGTAAACGACGCCAGTGTTCTTTTAACAATATTTTTTCATATTGATTATAAAATGTGATAACACCGTTAGCGTTGATAATGGCTCAAATTTTACCGTTTTGAATTTTGCCATGTGAAAGATTTTTGCCGGCGTGCATATTTAAAAAACGGTTGCTGTTTGCTTTGTTATCTTCATGGATTTTAATGTCAGCGGTAATAGTGCCAATATTCTCCTGCAATGCCCAATCTTGACCTGAAAACGAAGGGCTTTTGGTTGCGCGAATCCGTAGGGCATTGTCGCCCCAGGGTTCGATACAAACTATCTCATGGTCATAACAATAATAGAGTTTACTGTTCTTCTCTTTAAACATGTCTTAACTCCTCGCCTTATATTTGTCCATGTGAGAATCAGATTTTACTTTTACTGCATGGATTTTTGATAAAAATTATAAGCTTTTTCTTGTATCTCAATAAGTTCAGGCAGTTTCATAGCCTCTAACTGTTTTAAATAAGCATCCCATTCTTCCTCAATGCCTCCATCAACTACCCAATGTGCATATTGAGCCTCACAATATTTATAGATGTCTGTACCCAGTGTAGCCAATCTAGCAAGTTCTTCTTCCGTATATTGCACTAGTGGGAAACCAACGTTTTTATCAGTAGTAACATATTTGGAGTTTACAACATCGTCGGCAAGTTTGATGCCGTCACCTTGATCCTCGGGCAAAGAAATTTTTTCATAGAAATCAGGCTGCATATATTTAGGACCAAAATCTCTGGTGGAATAAGACCATGCGGAGGTATCGAGTGATGTTCCGTCAGAAGGTTTTAAAACAGAATAAGTACCGTCACCATTATCAGAGATTTGTTCGGGAATAGAACCGTAGAAAGTTTGCAAAGAGGCTAAATCAGTATAGAAATCATCGGCCCATTGCAATAGTTTTGCTGGATTACTGCAGGCTGTTGTGATAAGCAGTTCTCTATCAGCAATATCCAATGTGTTGGAGGCATTTTCTACATATCGATTTCCGTCCGGACCTTCCACTGCTTCTAACAGAGAAAATTGTTCTGCATTGCCGCCTGCCTCAGCGTCAGATGTCCAACCGAAGAATAAACCTACTTGCGAGCCGTTCTCTGCTTGGCGTTTGGCAGTAGCCATAGAAGATTCTTGTGTGAAATATTCAGGGTCGACAATTCCCTTTTCATATAATCTGCGCATCCATTTGACGGCTTCTTTATAATTATCTTGTACAGGCATAAATACCGGTTTTCCTTCTGCATTAATACCCATATAGTCATCAGAGCGGCTGACCATAGTGGCGAAAGGGCGTAGAATATTACGTAAATCGCCGCTTAAAACATTTTCACCGGCGGCGCCCGTAATGCCGTATTCATTGTCGGGATTGCCGTCACCGTCAGCGTCTTCTGTGATGAATTTCTCCAAAACTTCTTCAAGTTCTAAATAAGTAGTAGGCATTTTAAGATTTAAATTGTCCAACCATTCTTGATTGATAAAAGCTTCCGTGCCGCATACGATAGGACGCATGGGTAATTTTTTTGGCAAGCTGATAATCTTACCGTCACGGCCCGTCGCAATGGCTTTTAGCTGTGGTTCGCTTTCAAAAGCTTTCAATAAATTAGGCATATTTTCTTGAATCAAATCATCCAATTCGATAAAGTAAGATTTATTTTGTGCAACATCAGTAGCTTTTAAGGTGATGGAACCAAAGAATGCGTCAGGTAAGTCACCAGAAGCTAACAGCAGCGATTTTTGTTCAGCCCAGTCGGCATTATAATAAATTTGCCAGTCGATATTCATATTGTGTTTTTCTTCAAGGTTTTTCATAAAGCCTTCTTTGAGAAAGTCAGTTGGCCAGGTATCTGTCCAGCGAACCGTTACGATTTTAAACGTAGTAGGGTCAGTATTTGCCTCTTTTGAATCATCGACCTTAGTTTCGGCTGATGAGGAAACATCTTTCGTTGAATTTTCTGTGTTTGTTTTGGGATTACATCCGACGAGAGTGGCTAAGACCATGGTAAATAACAGGCAGATACAAAGATATTTGTTAATTAATTTTAACATATTGGTTTTCTCCTTTTTTGTTTTTTATGGGTCAAGAAGGAAGAGTGAAATACTCTTATCCTTTTAAAGAGCCAAGCATAACACCTTGATTAAAATATTTTTGCACAAATGGATAAAGACACATAATTGGCAAGGAAGATACCACAATAACAGCGTATTTGATAAGGTCTGCCATTTGTTTTGCTTCTACCGCCGCCGAACCGGTCGTCATAGAGCTGATGGTTTTATTTTGAATCAGAATATTTCTGAGCACAATTTGGAGAGGCTGTAACTCAGGTTTATGTAAATATACCAGTGCATTGAAATACGAATTCCATTGCCCTACAGCAGCCCAAAGCGCAATAACTGCTAAAATTGCTTTGGATAACGGCAGGACTACTTTAAGAAAGAAACCCAGATAACCGCAGCCGTCTATCTGAGCCGCTTCCCACATATCTTCGGCAATATTCGTGTTAAAAAACGTTCGTGCCACAATGATATAATAAGTAACAACTGAAAAAGGTAAAACCATAACCATAAAATGGTCAACCATATTTACATTTTTAACAAGTAAATAGGTAGGAATCAATCCTCCATTGAAAAACATGGGAATGAGATAAAATAGAGTAAACAGTTTTCTTCCGTATAAATCCTTTCGGGAGAGAGCATAGGCGGCTGGAATATTGACAAATAGGGTGACCGCTGTGCCCGCTACAACATAAAAAATAGTATTACGGTAACCTACCCAAAGTGGATCATGGTTAGCCAAATGCTGATAAGCCTTGAAGTTTATGCCACGGGGAATAAAAAGAATCTCTCCGTTAGAAACCATGGTAGGATTGCTAAAAGAAGCAATTAGAATAAAATACATGGGGTACAACACAATAAATAAAATAAGAATAGCAACAGCATATAAAATAATGTTAAAGACTTTATCATGAAAAGAATTTTTAATTCTGCCCGTTTTAGCAGATGATTTTATATCATGCATAATATCCTCCCTAAATCAGTGAAGTGTCACTAACTTTTTTGGCTACCCAGTTTACAGCCAGCAATAAAATGAGATTAATTAAATTATTGAAAAGTCCTATGGCAGCAGATAAGCTGTATTGACTGCTAATCATGCCCATTTTATATACATAGGTTGAGATGATTTCACTGGCACTGCTGTTAAGTGTATTTTGCAGTAAATAAACTTTTTCAAATCCCACGCTCATTACATTGCCCATTCGCATAATAAACATGATAATAGCGGTTGGAATCAATGCAGGAATATCGATTTTTGTAATTTTTTGCATTTTTCCGGCACCATCAATGGTGGCAGCTTCATAGAGAGTGGGGTCGACAGCCGATAAGGTGGCAATGTACAAAATACTATCCCAGCCAACGTGCTGCCAGGCCTCTGTCCACACGTAAATGCTGGAGAAAGCTTGCGGTATCCCCATTAAATTCGGGAGCTTAACGCCGATTACGCCAAAGAGTTTTGAAATCACACCTGTACTGGGGGAGAGAAATAGTAAAATCATGCCGCACATGACCACTGTTGAAATAAAATGAGGAAGATAAGTGGACACTTGAAAAAAACGTTTGAATTTTAAAGCATGCATTTGATTACACATTAATGCCAGTATAATTGGCAGGGGAAAGGTCACCAGAATGGTATAAAGGCTAATAATAATGGTATTGCGTATGGTAATGCCAAATTGAAAGGAATAAAAATATTGACGAAAATATTTTAAACCCGCCCAACTGCTGCCCAAAATTCCTTCTGCGGGAGTAAAGTCTTTAAACGCAATTACCACACCATACATAGGAAAATAAGTGAAAATTAAAAAAATAATTATGGATGGCATCATTAATAAATAGAGTGACTTGCAATGCGAAATTTTTTGTCGAAAGGTTAATTTGTTGCGGGTTTTTGAATGAATACCAGATGCATTTTGCAAGAGTTTTCCCTCCCTTTAGATGGTGGCTTTGATTGAATGGAAAGAGATATTAGCTTTACGATTAATTAAAAGCGATTTTGTTATTGTACGGGATTTAATGTAATTATAACCATAAAAAATATATAAGTCTTGCGTTTTTATGTTTAATTTATATCAAAAAATGAGATTCTAAAAGAACCTCATTTTGTTAATAGGTTATAACCTATTGGTTTATAATATTGTCATAGACAAGCCGTTAGACTATCGATTTAGGGATTTCCAAAGAAGATAAAGAATTCCGGTTTAATATGGAGCGGTATTCGTTAGGAGAACAACCGGTGGCATCTCGAAATGATTTACTAAAATATGAAAAATTATGATAACCAACCTCAAGAGCGATTTGGCTAACCGTTAAGGATGAACTAGCCAACAGTTTTTTTGCGTACTCCATACGTCGGGCTGTTACATAGGCAGAAAGAGAAACATTGGTTTCTTTTGCGAATTTTTTAGATAGATAGGCTTCTGACAAATAGACTTTTTTTGCCAATTCTTTGCGGGAAAGGTCATCGGACAAGTGAGTATTAATATAATCTTTTAGCCATTCAACCACTTGTTCTTTGTGGTCTTGATTTCCTTTTAAAGTTTCAAACACCAGATGAATAAGATTTCTAAGACCATTTAAAGAAATATAGGCATATTGTTCTGATACAGCAAATGAATCCATTTCAAATAGATTTGAAAAACGTAGGGACTTCTCGTTCATATATTCATAGAGTAATTGTAAAAACTCCTGTAAAAATCGCCGTAATTGTTTAATGGTCCAATAACTTTTTTGGGATTTGTCGTCAATATACTGCTGAATTTTTGTTTCTGTTTCAAATAAATTCTCGGATATGGACATCTCTCTGCGCCATATTTGCCATGGCGGCTCTATGTAAGGTTTTGTTTTATCAGATAATTTTTCTTGAAAGAGTACTTCATAATCATCTGGAATAATTTCTTTTGCTAAATATTCTATTTCTTCCTGTGTTGTAAAAAGGTTTTTCAATTTTTCAGGACTAGACGAAAAAATATAGCAGGGATAAGGAATCATGTTCTTTAGATAGTGATTCAAATTGCAAATAACTTTTTGAAAGTGTGAAACTGGGGTGACCATTTTGAATACTAAAAGTTTTTCAAAATCCCTCAAGTGAATAATACTTTCCGGCGAGAGGGAATGTTCCCGCAAAAAGTTTACAGCAGGCGTGTGGACAATATAGCGGAATAGAGCGAGGTCCTTTTTTGAAATATGGGTTTCCGGATAAGGGTAAGCCTTAAGAATCACCAATGAAAATGAAGTGTCAGGAGAATAACCGCTTTTTTCATCTATATTTTCAATAAATTCAGTTTTGTTATCTTCACAAAATACAAAAGAATTCCAAAATTCTTGTAAATTATGAGAGTTTGTTTTATAAGGCTTTGTAGTATTTTCATTTTTAATATCACGAATTATTTTTTTTAGTGATATTTCTAATTCGTCGTTGGAAATAGGTTTCAGCAGATACTCCCTTGATGTAAGCGAGAGTGCTTTTTGTGCATAAGCAAAATTAGCATAACTGCTGAGAAAAATGCAATCCACTGTTAAAGATTGTTCTCGTACCCATTCTAAAAGTTCCAAACCACTGCCCATGGGCATATCGATATCACAGAGTAATAACTGAATGGGATATTCCTTTAAAAGGATTTGTGCCTGCCGAATGTCAAAGGCAGTAAACACCATAGAAATACCTATTTCTTCCCAATGGATTGTTTCCTCTAATTTTTTTACCAACAATTTATCGTCATCAATAATTAGAATAGCCAGTTCCACTTTTACACCTCATTTGATAAGATTTTATAAAAATCATCGATATGATTATAACATATACATATAAAAATGGATACAAAAATTTATTTTTAGTAAAACATGTAATATAAGTTCAATGTTTAACTCCTTAAAATA
>URPG01000098.1 GCA_900549675.1 uncultured Oscillospiraceae bacterium
CGAAAATGAGGTGTAGGATCAATGAACAAGAAGATTTTAATTGTGGATGACGAAAAAGAAATCGTTGATCTGCTTGAAGTGTATTTGAGTAACGATGGTTATTCAGTATATAAATGTTATAATGGGTTAGAGGCGATGAAATGTATCAAACAGTCGCAGATTGATTTAGCGATACTTGATATTATGCTGCCGGATATTGATGGTTTTCGACTTTGCCAAAAAATTCGGGAAAAGTTTTACTTCCCTATTATTATGCTTACCGCCAAAATTGAGGATAGCGACAAGATTATGGGGCTTACGATTGGTGCGGATGATTATATAACGAAACCGTTTAATCCTTTAGAGGTTGTGGCAAGAGTAAAGACGCAATTAAGGCGTTATCAGAGCTATAACAGTCCTAATTTGAGCCAATCCGAAGAAAAAGACGAGTATGACATCAGAGGTCTACTGATAAACAGAGTCAGCCACAAGTGCTACTTGTATGGCAAAGAAATAGCCTTGACTCCGTTGGAGTTTTCTATTCTGTGGTATCTGTGCGAACATCAGGGTAAAGTTGTCGCCTCGGAGGAATTATTTGAAGCCGTGTGGAAAGAAAAGTATCTTCGCAACAGTAACAATACGGTAATGGCGCACATTGGGCGGCTTCGGGAAAAATTGAATGAACCTTCAAAAAATCCGAAGTTCATTAAAACTGTTTGGGGGGTAGGGTATGAAATTGAATAAAAAAGAAAAAAACTATCTGCTCTCTACCTTGTTCAAAGGGTATGTAATTCAATGTGCGATTTGCTCTGTGCTTATTTTTGGCGGTACTTTTCTTTTAGGAATTATGGCAGAGGAAATTCTCCGCAAGTATGTTTTGTATTATTACTTGTATTACAGAACAGTATATCTTTATATAGTGGCTGTAATCGTGTGGGGTGGCTGTATTATATACATGACATACCTACTTTTGAAAAAAGTAGTCGCCTATGTGTACGAGGTACAGGCTGCGACAGGAAAAATGTTCGATCAGAATGTCAGTTACATTGAAATGTCCCCGGAGTTGAGTGAAATCGCCGCTAACATCAATCAGTTAAAACAAGAGGCTGAAAGTAATGCAAGGCTTGCAAAAGAAAATGAGCAGCGAAAAAATGACCTGATTATGTATCTTGCACACGATTTGAAAACACCGCTTTCTTCTGTAATCGGGTATCTTACTTTACTGCGTGATGAGTCGCAAATCTCAAAGGAACTTCGAGAAAAGTACCTTTCAATCACTCTTGGTAAGGCAGAACGGTTAGAGGATCTGATTAACGAGTTTTTCGAGATAACACGATTCAATATATACGATATTACATTACAATACACGAAAATCAATTTAACTCGCCTGCTGGAGCAACTTGTATATGAATTTAAGCCTATGCTCAAATCAAAGAATTTGCAATGTAATCTTTGTGTTGATGATGATATAATGCTTCGATGTGACGCAGACAAAATTCAGCGTGTTTTTGATAACCTTTTGAGAAATGCGGTTATCTACAGTTTTGAAAATACGGATATCACGATCAGCGCACAATGTCAGGAAGATACGGTCAGCATTATTTTTTGTAACCACGGCGATACTCTGCCGGAAGAAAAGTTAAACAGGATTTTCGAGCAGTTTTATCGGCTTGACGCAGCGAGAAGTACAAGCAGTGGAGGAGCTGGATTAGGTTTGGCGATTGCAAAGCAGATTGTTGAACTACACAATGGTACAATCGTTGCAGAGAGCCAAGAGGATCAAAACAAGTTTTCAATTACTTTGCCGTTGGCGTAGGAAAATTGTAAGAATTTGCATAGAAAAAAAGAGGAATATCTTACGAGCAATCAAGAAAATACGGGCTTCTGTTTTGGTACAATAAAAGTATCAAGATAGAGGCTCGTATTTTTTGTGATACAGCATAAGGAGGAATGATGAAGTTGCTAAGAAAACAAATGCTGCTATGTTCTATTTTGTTTCTTGTATTTACGCTATCTGCCTGCTCTGCAATTGGGCAGACAGACGAAAACAATCTTACAGATAGCGCAACATCCGCAGAAAAAACGGTATCAGTTGTACGAGGGACAATTACTCCAACCGTTTCAACGCAAACGACTATTGTTCCGGCAGTACCGTTTATTATTTTCTCACCCGAAAATGGCATATTTAATACAGCGGTAGAATTAGAAGAAAAAATCACTGCCGGGCAAATTATTGGAACTGTGAACGGCAAAGAATTGAAATCTCCGGTGGATGGTACAATTACCTCTATTGCCCCATCCAATGAAAGCGTACCGAGTAATTATCCCGTAGCGATAGTGCATTATACAGGATTTGCCCTCAATGTAGAGGCAGATAATTTTTTGAGTACCTTACCGGAGTATGCAGAGTTGAAAGCAAAATTTCAAGTATATGATGGTGTAGGACCAACCGATATGATTGCCGTGGTGTCGCCTGCCGCAGATGAAAATGCGTTTACGGGAATCGTGCCGCAAGAGGGCATTCTGCAATGCTTGATCAGTCAAACAGTCGATGTGAAATCGGGGCAAAGTGCAACGGTAGTCATAACGGCGACAACGAGAAATGATGTCCTTATATTGCCGCTGTCGGTAATAGCGGGTAGACAAGGGACGGGATTGGTTACTGTAATTACTCCGAATGGAGAAAGAGTGGAAACAAAAGTGACATTGGGTGTGACAGACGGAGCCAATATAGAAATACTGTCCGGCTTAGAGGAGGGCGATGTAGTTTCTGCTACTCCGCCAAACCTTGATCCGAGGGGGATTTGATAAAATGAAAGGAATTTCCGAAAAGACTTTAATCAAAATAAAGGATTTGAAAGCAAGCGTCAAATTGAATAATGGCGATATGCTGACAACAGTAACCAACGCTAATATGGAATTGCAACGAGGGCGCAGTTATGCCATTGTCGGAAAGTCCGGCTCAGGCAAAACAAGCCTTATATCCATTATTGGCTTGTTAAATCGGGAATATGAGGGCGAGTACCTTTATGATGGTATATCTATTTCTGCTTTGAAAGACCGTGATCTGTCTATACTGCGAGCCAATAATATCGGATTTGTATTTCAGAACTACTCTCTGATTAAGCACTTGCGGGTATGGGAAAATATCGAATTACCCCTACTCTATGCCAAAAAGTCGTTTACCGCCAAACAGCGTCACGAGATAATTACAGGCTTGCTAAAAAGTGTCGGCTTAGAAAGCAAGGAAAATGATTACCCAATCAATTTGTCCGGCGGTGAACAACAAAGAGTTGCAATCGCAAGGGCGCTTGCAGTATCTCCGGAAGCCATTTTATGTGATGAGCCTACGGGAGCGTTGGATAAAAAGACGGGAACGCAGATTATGGAACTGTTGCACAGCGTCGTAAAAGAAAATGGAATTATGCTGCTGTTGGTTACGCACGATCCTGATATTGCAGATACCTGTGATACGATTTTTGAAATGGATGGAGGGAGGATAACTTGTGCTAAAAATGATACTTAAAGACCTTCGTCTGTCTCCACTTAGAAGTATTCTGACAAGTGTTTCAATGCTTGTAGGCATTATCGCAATGCTTGGATCGGTATTAGTTGGTACGCTTGGACGGGAGTATTTGATTTCCGTAAACGCACAGGTATATGGCTGGTCACCTACTTACTCATTCGTGATAACGGAATCCGATTTTCACGATAGAAATAAAATGGAACAATTATTCCAGAGATTTGAAGCCATTGATGATGTAGCCGCTGTTACTTTTTCTATGGGAGAAGATATTCGATTTGCACCAATGAAAGATTTAACGCCAATACCGCCGAATGATGTTTACCAAAACCTGATGGCTTTTGATTTAGTTTGCACCACGGAGGCATATAGTCAAGTCTATAATCTTCCAATGACATCCGGTAGATGGTTAGAGCCTTCGAGTGAGGGCGGATCGCTTGAAGTGGTCATAAACAAAGAAGCTAAAAACTATTTTAATGATTCGCCCTATGCTGCAGGAAATGTAAAAAGCACACTTTCGTTAACCCCATTCAATATTGTCGGAGTAGTAAACGATGGCAGGGATTTTCCGACTATCTATGCGGATTCTGCGGCGATCCTCAATTTCGCACCAGCAATGTGGCAAGTACAAAATGCAAATGTGTATTGGCATCCCACAACAGGACTGACAATCGAACAGATACATTCTGCCCTTGGCGACATTTTGACTGATACCATTGGCGGTTACTGGGAAAGTGCTGGGCGGAGTGATATTGGAGATACCTATGATTCGGTATTGTCCATACTGCAATTAGGGCTTTTGGTTACTTCGCTTTTGTTGCTGTTTGTTTCCGTATTAGGGCAGATCAATATCGGACTATCTTCATTGGAACAGCGCACACATGAGTTGCTGATCCGCAGAGCGATAGGTGCTTCACGAACAAATATTGTGGCATTGGTTTTAGGCTCACAGTTGATTTTATCAATATTCGTTTGCTTTGCAGCTATTTTGATTTCGCTGATTTTGGTGCATTGTATTGGAGCGTTGCTCCCTGTGGATTCCCCGGTGGGAACACCGAGTTATCCAATCAGCGTTGCTGTTGTTGCAGTTGCTGTGTCTGTGCTTACAGCATTATTGGGCGGATTATTACCAGCATTGAAAGCAGCAAAATTAGAGCCTGCATTGGCTCTTAGATAATAAAACTCAATTCAAGGAGGAAACAAAATGAAACGAACAATCTCAAAATCCGAAAGACCGTACAGACTGTTATTGTGTGTTATGATTTCTTTGCTGGTGATTATGCTGGCAGGCTGCTCCACTTCTTCGGACTCCGACACAAACACAAGAGGTTTCACGGACTTTGCTACCATTGAAGAAGAATACCTAACGACCATTGAGAGTTTGAATTGGCCGGAGGGCTTTACGCCGCCTGATGCTTTGGAAGGCGAAGATACGGGAGCGTCTTTTCAGATAGGATATGGCGATACAAGAGCATCTAACCTTTGGGAATATTCTTGGATGCAGGAATGGCTTGATACTTACAATACGGATTCGGAAAGGGCGGCAAAAGCCTTAGCTGAACTCGAAAAAGCCTTTGATATGCCTTATATGGGAACAGATCGCTGTGATGACGCCACACGCAAATATCTTCGTGATAATATTGATAAAGCTAAGTTGGGAGATCCGTCTGGATTTACAGAGTGTATTCAGGCAAATTATGCCGATTAAAAATGGCACATAGGAGTTTTGGTGTTGGGAGGTGAGCACATATATGCAGAGAAAACGCCGTAAGAAAAAACGATTTGGAGTATTTTTGTTTTTGCTTGTAGTTTGTATCGGCATAGGTATAATGTTTGTGCCGTGGGCAATGCAGCCGGAAAATTTCAGAGAGGTAAAGAATAAAATAAATGGTTTTCTCTACAAAGAAGATTTTCCTGACTCTTATAATGCAAAATCGCTGATTTTGGTGGATTGTTCTGATGATGAAATATTTGTTTCAAAAAACGAGAACGAGCCACAAATTCCTGCAAGTTTAGCCAAGCTGTTTGTTATTGAGTATGCGTCAACTTTAGCAGACCTTGATAGTATCGTTGTTGCAGACTATGGTGCTATTTCACTCACGAAACCTGGCTCGTCTGTTGCTCAAATCAAGGAAAAAGAATACTTTTTACACAATCTATTTGCGGCAATGTTAGTACCGTCAGGGAATGACGCAGCTTATGTGGTTGCTGATTATTGTGGAGGATTACTTTCGCCGCAAGCAGAAAGCTGTCAAGAGCGTGTGAGGATTTTCATGGAGAACTTAAACCTGCATTTGCAACAGCAGGGGTACTTAGACACAGTTTTATATGATCCGAGTGGTTTTGATATGGAGGCACTTACCACCACTTTAGATTTGAAAGAAGTAGTATATCGGTTGTTGGAATACTCGTGGTTTAGAGAAATTGTATCTCAAAACACTTATACGGCAACACTGCCTGATGGCAGTACACAAATATGGCAGAATACAAACGCCTTCCTTGATCCGACATCCGAATATTACAACGAAAATGTATGCGGAATTAAGACTGGCTCTCTGTCTGACGACTATAACTTGATTGTGCTTTATCAGCAGCACGGAAAAGAGTTTTTGATATGCAGTTTAGGCTCTCAGTCCGATTCCTCTCGTTATGACGATGTGAATTTTATTCTGAAAACGATTGATGAATCGTATTATCTCACGCAATAAATCTTATGTTGTCCAAGACAAAAAAACTAACCAAGGGGGGTGATAATATCGGACGAATCGTAATAATGGAGTTCAAAGCACAAGACTCAACAGCCTTTGACGATATGCTGGCTTTTGTAAAACAGCACCCTGATTTTGAAAAATTAGAGATTTCATATGAGCCGACATTATCCCTTTCCGGCTTAGAAATCAATTTGAGCCGGCGCAGAGTTATCAATAACGGTCAGGAAATTGAACTGACCGTCAAAGAGTACGATATACTCTGCTTGCTCGCAGCCAATAAAGGTCGTGTTCTTACATACGAGCAGATTTATGATAAGGTGTGGGGCGAAATATCAGCAGGCAATGAAAAGGATACCGTAGGCTTTCACATTCGGAATCTTCGTAAAAAACTTTGTGATACAAGCTCTCACTTTTCCATAGATAGTGTTCGTGAGATCGGCTACCGCTTTAACAGTCAGTAAGCAGTCCCTCGTAGTTCATAATGAATTGCGAGGGATTATTCATTTTCTAAGACGGTATGTCGGAATTTGATAAATCCCTGCAAATGTTGATTTTATACGACTGTTAAGAGCAATATCGTGTCTAAACTTGCGACTGGACTTTGCATTTTCTACGAGTTATCTTCGTAATATCTCGGCATTATACTACTGGAATGTTTATCATAAACAGGGCATGATTTATGGCAGAATGGGCAGTCGTTCTCGTGCCATTTATTAGGTCTTGCTTGGATACGAATATGTTTAACTCCATTCTTATCAGAGTAAAGATTACAATTTTTTATAACTGTGTTCTTGACATTAAGGACACTTTTGCATAATGTATTAACTGAAGCCACTTGTGAATACTCCTTTTGTGTTTTTCTTCGCAGTTAATACATTAAAGGACACAAGTGTTTTTTCAATATGGTGTTGTTAATTTATGGTGTTAGGCTTCCACCATTATGCCAGAAGCCTCATATAAATTTATTGGGAAGAGTTACCGATCAAGTTTTCTCAGAATCCGAAGAATGGGATATTGATACGGTGTCAGAAACTATTGCATCGGAATATGAAAGAGCAACGAATCTTTCGATAAATAAAGAGAAGCAGAATTTGCCAATAGAAGAAAAACGAACGATAGATGTTAAAGAAATACGAGAATGGCTGAACTTTATTATTACGATTATATCAGTTGTTTTGGGAGTTACGAATTCTTCAGCAACAACGATAAATAATTACAATTATACACAACAAGTCAATAATTATTACATCGTTGGAATGGGATATGATGCGAAGGAGCTAAATACGACTAAATATAGAATCGTTAATAGAGAATCTATTGTACGACTGAAGCATGACTGCCATTCGATTGTAATTGAAAAGCTTG
>URPG01000099.1 GCA_900549675.1 uncultured Oscillospiraceae bacterium
TGAAGGTAAAGGATACGGTACACTTATGATGAACTGTTTTTTCGAATACATCAAACACACTTTTCCTACTGTTGAAAAAATCCATGGTAAACTAGTTTTACGTGACTTGAAGCATGGAATTGAATATGCTAAGTATTTGATGAACTTTTATAAAAAATTCGGTTTTGAAATCTATGATATTCCTAACAGCCAAGAAAAAAGAATTGTACTTGATCTATCCAAAAGCAAACCCTCCCCATAAATAAAATATTATTTTTACTGCCGCCTACTCCCACCGGAGCCAGGCGGTTTTCTTTTCCCTTATCTCTAACCGAAAGGATTTGATACGATGCCCGGAGCCAGAATGATATTTAATGCCCGGTACTTTCACATTGCCAAGCCGGGTGAAAATCTTAGCAAAAATGCTTTGCACAAAAATGCGGCAGCTGGACTTGTTGGCTACATTGCCACCCGAGAGTCCGTTGTCCATAATTTCACTCCCGAATACGAACTCATGAATGTCACGGATCTGCAGCGTGCCAAAATTCATGAGTTCGTGTTTGATGAACCTGAAATTAAACAGCTCAAAGAGTTCAAACAGTATCGGGAGGATCCCACCGCCGCCAATGCGACAAGATTTTTGAGCCGTGCCTCTTCTGTCATGGCAGGAATTGACACAGGTGAGGATATTCCCATTGACGGTTCCCCTGCTACAGAGAAACAAAAAGAACGAATAGAAGAATTTCTCTCTGCTGTACCGGAACTGAAAGAGAGCATGGAATATAAAGACTATCTTCACTCCCCTACTTTTGAAAATGCTTCTGAATTTCTTTCCAACGCTTTTGACAACTCCCTGGGTTCCGTGGTTGATCCAGAAACCCTGCACACCATGGTCAACTACATGGCCACACGTCCCGGTGTTGTCAAAGACGGTGAACATGGTTTATTTTCTGCCGATGAAGTCACTGATTTAGAGGCATACAAAAAGGAGGTGAGTGAACACACAGGAAACATCTACAGCACCGTTGTTTCTCTCCGGCGGGAAGACGCTGACGCTCTCGGATTTGACAGTCAAGAAAACTGGAAAAATACTGTCAGAGCCAAGCTGGATGTTGTAGCAAAAAATTCAAGCATTCCTTTAAATGATTTACGCTGGTGTGCGGCCATGCATAACACAGGTCATCATCCTCATATCCACTTCATGTACTGGTCGAAAAATCCAAGCACACAGAATTATTTGTCGAAGCAGGGCATTGAGAAAATCAAGTCTGCTTTTGCTCATGAAATCTTTCGTGGAGAATTTGAACAGATTTATGAGGTACAAAAGAATCTTACTTACGAGTTGAAAGAAGAAAGCTCTGCTCTACTGCAAAAGCTCAAGGAGCATTCAGCCGAATATGCCAAAGATCCTGCACTCCTGCAAAAATTCAGTGAATTATCCTCTGACCTATCCGAACTCAAAGGTAAACACCAGTACAAATATTTACCCAAGCGTTTGAAAGAGCAAGTCAATGCCTTGGTTGACCAAATCGGTGAAATCCCTGAAATGAAACGTCTGCATGAGCTGTACGAAGAAAACAACAACAAAATGCTCTCGATTTACAAAGACAGTGAAAACATTCCCCGGAGAAAACTTTCAGAAGTGAAATCCGGGGATAACTTATATTTCCTCAAAAACATGGTGATTAAGGCAGCAGAAGGAATCTCTATTCCAAAAGAAATTCTTCCTGAATTTAATTCTTCCCCTGAAAAACAGGGCTTTGAATCTCCCTCACCGTACGACATAGAATCTATAATGTTTCTAAATCGTTTAGAGGATTTATCAGCAGACGGAGATAAAGAATCTGCCATGATGTTAGGTGACATTTATGCGGAAGGTCTTGGAGGCGTTTCCCCCGACGCTGACCAGGCCGTTATGTGGTACGGCATTGCTGCCAATGATTATGGCGGTGAAACTCTCCCCTTGGCCGCCTACAAGCTTTCGCAGATTATGCCCGAAAGTAACGAATCCAACAATAATCTTGCTAATGAATTCGCTTATCGTGCCATGATAGGCTTTCAAAAAGAGTTGGAACAATCCCCTAACACGAACCTCATCGGAGATTTACTTCAAGGAAAGTACAGCTATGCAAGCAGAGAAGAATATCACCGACAGCAGTTTGAAGAACTGCAAAAGCTAGTTCCGAATTTAGAATATGAGCCGCCCACCGTCTATCAGGATTCTCCTGAAAACGCTGAGCGGCTTTTTTATTTAGCCAAACTCTATACGGAAGACCACCTGTTCCATCCGGAAGATTCTCATCTTACCGCAGGCAACGCCAAAGACACAGGAAAAGCCAAAAGCTTGTATCAGCTTGCTTTTGATTTAGGCTATCATCCCGCTGCCTATGCGTTAAGTCGAATGGAAGAAAACCCAAAACAGGAACTGGCGTGGCTTTTAAAGGGAGCCGAGAAAGGTAACCACGATTGTACAGTAAAGGCAGCACAGCTCTTAAAAAGCGGAGAAAATGGCATTCAAGATTTAGCATTATCCGAGATTCTCTATCAGAAGGCGCAATCAAAATCTCAATCATCAGAAAATCGTTCTGAGGAAAAAACATCAAAAGGTACATCAGAAAACAGCCCTCGGTATACAAGCTCCGAAAAACAAGCCTCGGCACTTTACCAAAAAGGAAAAGAACTGGCAGTTGACAAAGAAACCGCCTCACAAGCCTTTGCATATTTCAAGCAATCTGCTGATTTAGGCTATTCCTGGGCGCAGTACAAAACAGCACAATATATCTACAAAGGACTTACTGACTTAAAACGTTCCGAGGCTCACCCTTACTTTCAACTGGCAAGAGAAAACTTTCAAAAAGAAGAATCTGCCGGCAAAAAGAATTCTTGGCGCGATTATGTGGTCGCAGGTATGTACCAAAAAGGTTTAGGGACTCCTGCTGACGAAAAACAAGCTTATGAATATTACAGCAAAGCTTTGCAGGAATTTCTTTCTTCCAGTGAAATGCCGCCTTGGAAAGAATATATTGTCGGGCGAATGTTTGGATACGGTCTTGGCACAGACGTCAATCCGGAGGAATCCTTTATTTACACAAGAAAAGCCGCTGAACACGGTCATAGCCGTGCCATGTATGATACGGCCGGGAATTATCTGCACGGCAAAGGTGTTGACGCCAATCCCGCAGAAGCACAAAAGTATTATGCTTTGGCTTTAAAAGAGTTTATCAAAGCAGACAAAAAGACACCTGATGAATGGCAGGAATACACCATTGGCAGAATGTTCGCCAACGGATTGGGAACACAAGAAGACCCTGCCCAAGCTTTCGTCTACTACAAACAGTCTGCCGACAACGGTCACACAAAGGCAGCTTATGAAACAGCAAAACACTATGCTGAAGGAAAAGGAATTGCCCAAAATCCAGTGTTGGCACAGCAATATTATCAAAAAGCGTTAGAGGGATTTTTATTAGAGGTAAAAGACTCTCATGATCCGCAGACCGAGTATTTATTGGCCACAATGTACCGAGAGGGTTTGGGAACAGAAAAAAATCTTGAAAAAGCTTTTGAACATCTTATCAAGGCGGCTGAATCCGGAAACGGGCAGATACAATATCAAGCTGCTGAATATTTGGAAAAGGGAATCGGCACAGAAAGCAATCCCGCACTGGCACAGCAATATTATCAAAAAGCTCTTGCTAATTTCATCACAGAAGACCGAGAACATCCAAACGCATGGAAAGAATCAGTTATCGCTAAAATGTATGAAAAAGGAATTGGTACAGAGCCGAATCCGGAACAAGCTTTTACTTACCACAAAAAGGCGGCGGATAACGGCCATACCCCCTCTGCTTACAAAGTCGGTGAAGCATACCGAAACGGAAATGGTGTCCCGGTGAATGATACTCTTTCCCAACGGTATTTCAAGAAAGCTTTTGACGGCTTTATGGAAGAAGAAAAGATTAATCCAGACTCCTATCTCGAATACCGAATCGGCCGTATGTATCAAAAAGGGCTTGGCGTGGAAAAAGATACGGAACAAGCCAAAGAATGGTATCAAAAATCCGTCGACAAGGGCAATGACTATGCCAAAAAAGCTTTAGAAAACATGGAAAAAACTCAAAACTCTCATGAAAAACAATCTGCTCAACAGGCGCAGTCTTCCTCTGCCTTACAATCTCTGCTCAGTTTGATTGCTTCTCAAATGCACCAAGAAAATTTACAGCAGACACAAAACCGCCGTCCGACCATTGACCGCAAAGAGCGCAGAAAAATAAGGGAAAAGAAACATGAGATAGGCTTAAAAGAAGACTGGGAACAAAGTTTAGAATAACAGGAGGTTACCTATGGCAAGACGATATATCACATTATCCGATGAACAAATCAAACAGGCACAGCATGCTGACATTGCCGAATATTTAAGACGTCAGGGAGAGGAGGTTATTCGGGAGGGCAAATGCTTTGTTTGGAAAAAACATGATTCTGTACGCATTCAAGGCTACAAATGGTATCAGAACAGCACCCAAAAAGGAGGTGCTGCCGTTTCTTTTCTTCAGCATTTTTATTCCATGCATTTTTTAGACGCTGTGGCAGCCCTTACCGGAGAAAATATTCCTACTCTAGAGGAAGAATCAAAAAGAAAACCAGTTTCTTTTTCAAAACAAAATTCCACAGAAAAAAGAAATTCGCCCTGCAAGAACGCTGAATTTAAGCTCCCCGAAAAAGCAGATACCCTAAAACACGTTTATGCCTATCTCAGTAAAACCCGTGACCTTGATGATGATATTCTTAGTATTTTCCTTGAGAACGGCTCTATTTACGAGGATATCCGCAAAAATGCTGTCTTTATCGGCTTTGATGAACAGGGCATTGCCCGCAGTGCGCACAAGAAAGGAACCAACACCTTTGCCCCACCTTACAAACGGTGTGTGGCAGGTTCAAATTTAAATTATCCATTCGCTTATATAGGAGGAGGTGAAAAGCTATATGTTTTTGAAGCTGCTATTGACTTAATGAGTTTCATGTGTTTAAATCGTACTACAGAACTTCTCAAACAGAACTATATATCTATTGGCGGTCTGCATATTCAGCCTGTTTTTTCTTTCTTAAAATCACATTCTTACATCAAGAAAGTGATTTTTTGTACAGACAATGACACAGACGGAAAACTGCCGGACGGCACACCACACAACCACGGTCAAGAGTTTGCCAAAAAGCACGCTCACAATCTACAGACCATGAACTATGAAACCGAAATACTAACCCCTAAAACAAAAGACTGGAACGAAGACTTAAAAACAGAAAGGAAAAATTTATTATGAGTACAACTTTAGAAAAATACCAAGACATGAAACCCATTGAACACCCGGCTTTCTTTATCGGAGAAAAGGAGCTTTATCTTTTCTTCAAAGACGAGCAAGAAGAAATCTATTTTCTCAGACGTTCTGCAGACGAGCCTGACGATTTATTTGACATCGGCGTGGCAATCGACGCTGATGAGGCTATCCCGGTACAAGCTGATTCCAAAGCCGAAGAATTGGCTTTAGAAGTCGCACAAGATTAAAATAAGGAGCTTTATATGATTCCAAATCTTCTCATTGGCGACTTAACCATTGACTGTGCTGACGCTGCCCGGGCACAAAATTTTTATGCCGAGCTGACCGGTTGGGAGAAAACCATTGCCTTTGGCTGTTTAGCTTTAAAAGCCTGCAACGGCTTGGTTCTTCTGTTTTCAGAACCCGATGACAGTCCATATAGGCCACCTGTATGGCCGGAAGAAAAAGATCGGCAACAAAAACAAATGCACTTCAACTTTCAAGTAGATGATTTGACCTCTGCTGTAAACGAAGCAATTCGGTTAGGCGCTCAAAAAACAGACAAGCAGTTTGGAGAAAATCATTACATTACCATGCTTGATACAGAAGGTCATCCATTTTGTTTGTGCAAAAAATAAATCATTTTCTAAGAAAGAACTCCCGTAAAAGGAGTTCTTTTCTTATTGTTCTAATTTGCATGAAAGGAGCTTAATATGGAATATATATTAATTTTCACAGTATGTCTAAGTATTTTATTTTTACTAAATGCGATAAGGCATTTTAGAAAAAAGGGGGAATTTAAGGTAGAAAATAAACAAGACCAATATACTCTTGGTCTTGTTGTAACTGCTTTTTTAATGACTTTATTTATTATTGCCAAATTAAGAATATTATAATTTGTCTAACACGGTTATTTACCTTTTTTATATTATTATATCACATAAATAATCTTCACTTTGAGAATTCCCGTAAAAGGAGTTCTTTTTCTTTTGTTTACTTTTAAATTGAATCACAGAAAGGAATTTCATTATGAAACCAACCGAAAACAATACGCAAACAAACCCTGAAGAGGAAAAGAAAAACCCTGTCATTCTCCCCCAAACAGAAACTTTGCAGCCGCAATCAGCTCAGCCGGATAATTCACCTACTGTAATGGCTGAATCAGACATGCGGTATCTGAATGCCAAAGACATGATAAAAGAGCATAGCGAAATCCGAAAGGAAATCAAAGAACAGTTTACGGTGAAAAAAGCCTTGGAGCAATCCAGAGAAATACTTACTTCCTATGAAAAGGATCCGCAGAAAATTGCAGATTTTTTGCATTTCAGATCCAAACACAACTTTCATCATTATTCTGTTCGCAACACTCTGCTCATGCAAAAACAGAATCCCGGTGCCACCTTTACGGCCAGTTATCAAAAATGGAAAGAACTTGGCTGCCATGTTCAAAAGGGACAGAAAGGTATGAAAGTGCTTGTGCCGGCACAATTTACTCTTTTTAAGCCCGAAGGTTCTGACAAATACAAAAAGCTTTCACAGGCAACTCCTCAAGAAAAGCAAGACATTGCCTCCGGAAAAATTCAAACCGTAAAGAAAAACACGTTTGTGGTTGGCCACACCTTTGACATTGCGCAAACCAACTTTCCAAAGGAACGATACCCTGAACTCATCACCATGGGAATTTCATCACAAAAGCACGAACAAGCCTATCATGCCGTCAAAGAATATTTGGAGAAAAAAGAAATCGTTGTGAAAGAGGCCGACTTTGGTTCAGCCGGTCTGCGTGGCCGTTATCTTCCGGACAGCAATCAGATTGAAATCAACCACTTACTCAATGACACAGAAAAGTTGTCTACTCTCTGTCATGAAGCCGGTCATGCTCTTTTGAAGCATGATAAGTCTTGTGAACAGCTTCCCCTACCTGTTCAGGAATGCCAGGCAGACGCCTTTGCTATTTGTCTGCAATCTCACTTAGGTTTTGACTTAACCGAAACCCGCAAAAATCATTTCAAAGACCATTTTAACGCTTGTAAAAACGTGAAAGATTTTTCGTCCGAAAGTCTGCTCAAAGGTGTAAGTGAAAAATTCATGGAATATCTTCCCGAGCTGGAGCAGCACCTACAGCCTGTTTTAAACAAAGAACAGGAAATATCCGCCGAACCTGAAATGACACAGCAAATGAATTAGGAGGACATCATGAACTTATCGGATAT
>URPG01000100.1 GCA_900549675.1 uncultured Oscillospiraceae bacterium
ACCGGATTTCTGGATTTGCCGCCGGCTTTCATAAGGCCGCCAGCCATATTGTAAACCACATTGAATACCATTCCACCGGAGTAAATTTGCAGATAAGTCACAGATTCCTGTAAAATCTCTGTAGGTGTATTCATCCAGACCAGCAGCGGGCGGCTGAACAGAATACCGCCCACGGTCAGCAGCAGCCCAAGTATTACTGCGATCGCCAATGCTGTATGGACAGCGGCATGAACCCCCTTTTTGTCCTTGGCTCCCAAATGCTGAGAAACCACCACTCCGGCACCGACCGCCGCTCCCTGACTGAATGCGATCAGCAAATAAATCAAGGACGTGCTGGAACCGACCGCCGCAAGGGCGTCCCGCCCCACATCGTTGCCGACAATGATGGAGTCAACAGCATTGTACATTTGCTGCAGGAGATTTCCTAAAATCAATGGAACGGAAAAAAACAAAATGCTTTTGAAGATACTGCCTTCCGTCATCAGGGCTATCGGTTGATTCTCGTTTTTGCAAGCTTTTCTTTTCAAAGCTAATGTGTTCATGTTATATTCTTTAACCTCCTAACTTTCGTATTAAATAGTCGAGACAATCCAGCTTGTGCTGATTGTTGTGTATTTCATCAAGCAGGCTGTTCCGCCATCCACGAAGCAATAGAAATACTTCTTTGTTTTGGTTATTTTCTAATGCCAAAATAAATCTCTCAATAAAGGTGTCTTCACATCCGGCATCCTTCAAATTTTGTATGACAGCATCTGATGCTATTTGATGGTTCATTTGCGTCCCTCCTTTGCGATTCAAAGTATATAACGATTTTTCTTTCATATCAAATACTTATAAACAATGAAAAGTCATAGTTTACAGGAATGATTAAATCCTATATAATGATGCCAAAAGCGACAAGGAGAAATACTGATGGAATTACGATTGCTTCGCTATTTTTTAGCAGTTGCACGAGAAGAAAACATTACTCGTGCTGCGGAATCTCTGCATATTACGCAGCCTTCTCTATCGAAACAGCTGATGGAATTAGAACAGGAATTAGGAAAGCAGCTTTTCATCCGGGGAAAAAGAAAAATCACGCTGACCGAAGAAGGTGTCCTTCTCCGTAAGCGTGCAGACGAAATTCTGATGCTGTGTGAAAAAACCAGGCGTGAAATTGCCCAGGATTCTGACTTGATCGGCGGTGTTATTTCTATCGGCGGTGCCCAGTCAACTGTCGTGGCACAGGCAACCTCTCTGATAGCGGACAGGTATCCGGGAGTGAAGTTTCAGTTTTTCAATGGTGACGCTGAAACTCTGATGGAGCGGCTCGACCACGGCACCTTGGATTTTAGTATTCTGATCGAACCTGTTGACCTTGTGAAATATGAACATCTTCCCCTAAACGAAACTGACGAATGGGGACTGCTCATGCAAAAAGATTGCTCTCTTGCATCCAAAGAAATCATTCGTCCAGAGGACATTCAAGGTGTTCCGCTCATTCTGCCTCAGCGTATTGGCTTGCAGAGGGAGCTTTCCGCTTGGGCAGGGATTCCAATGGAGCAGCTGAATACCATTGCCACCTTCGACATTTTATTTAACAACCCTTCTCTTTTAATTAAAAATGGACTTGGATATGCATTTGCACTGCGGACACTGGTAGACACCAGCGAAAGCCCCACACTTTGTTTCCGCCCATTGGAACCGGCAATCAAAATTCAATATGGTCTTGCATGGAAACGGTATCCAATATTCTCTAAGGCGGCAGAGAAATTTATTGAACAGATAAGAGAGTTGATTGATGATCAATAAACATTAAAAAGGAGTTGGCAACCCATGTCAAAATTATCGTCGGGTATGCTCTTGTGTATCGCAGAGAGCAGAATACAGATTGTCAGAACTATGTGAAAATCTAATACTGGTTCTTGCTTTTATGTGGAATTGGGGAGAATCATATAAAGTTCGTTATATCTGGTGTGGTATCTTTAACTATGGGAAACTCCTGTCTCATATTTCGACAATGTCTGCCTCCGTTTATGCTTCGTTGAGCTCCCGAGCTTTTAACGCCTTCACGTTTTGGGCAAAAGAAAAACACCCCGAAGGATGTTCATTACGTAAATGTTATGCAATTATATTCATCGGCAATATCGGCCATGCCTAAAAACCAAGAATCTACCAGCAGCTTTCCGGCATCTGATAGATCACTCCATTCGATTACCTCCATTCCACTGACTGTTTCTGCACAGATTCTGTCACTGGCGAGGTCTCTGAGCGAATTGATCAGATTACAGGTCAATGCTGATACCGCAGCACACGCCCGGTCGATACCGTCTGAACCTTTTCGGCAGGCATGACCGGTCATGTGAATGTTGTTCGGTGTTATGGTTATTTGGATCACTGGATCACCTCCTGAAAATGAGTACAAAAATACCACCGGTCATTACGACTGGTGGTGACTATACAAATTCTACTGTATTTCCAACAAATTCCCCTTTTCCTTCAATTGCAATATGCTTTGGAAGATCATAAACAGGGACGGGCTCATATTCCTTACCTTCAATTCTGTATTTACTATATTTTTTCAACGGAATATCCTCATTTAACTCAAGTGCAGTATATTTTCCTATTTGCCATTGACTTAAAACCGTTCTCATCATCACAGCTCTCCTTTCCTAAATTTTTCCAGTTGTTTCTGATATTCTACAAGCTGTTTCTGTGTCACTTCTATCTCATTTCTAGGAATTTTATATTTATTAGCATTATCCAATAAATATTGTTTCGCATCTATTTCGTTTAATATACTGCGAAGGGGTTCCCCTTTATCATCATTCATTTTAGCTATGTTTTGTTCAAAATGATATGTTTCTTCCAACACTTCGCTAATGCATACATCCTTACGAAAGATTAGAGCATCCCCCACAATTGAAGCTGCTGCCCCCTGTTTTTCCAAATGTTCCTCTGCTTCTTTTGTTCCACGAATAATAATTGCCCCCTTCTTTTTAACGGCTATAGTCAAATTATTAAAGACATCATCGCTAATGAATTTCAATCCTTTTCGAGGATCAGAAGCTTTCCTCTTCAATTCTATTATATCAGAGCTAAACGGTTTTTCAATATATTCTCCAACTCTTTTATATTTTGCATTTGAGATTCTTCCCCGTCCATCAATATAGATCCTCTCCCGTTCTTCCTTGAGTCCCATCTTCCGAGAGAATACCGCATATTCATTAAGCTGTCCCTGATACTTTGCTTTTTGGAGCATTACTTCCTGTGGATCAGCACCGCCTTTTTGCAATAGCTGCACCTTTTCACGTTGTGCCCTCATCGCCGTCTCCATCTGTCTCTGTCGCTGTTTGGCTTCGTAAAGAGTGTATTCTTTACCACGGAACTCAGTCGGCTCGCTTTCTTTCCGATTCTGTTCGTCTAGCCAGTCATCCGTATAAGTTCGTACCGATACACCGGGAACAAAAGGGAAATAAGTATGGTAGCAGTTTGCTCCACATAGTCCGGTTACTGTACCGAGTCCACAGACATCATACAATTGCTGCTGACTCCACACTCTGCCCTGCCATATCGTATGCGTTGGTCTCGCCCCTGCGTGCCATTCCACTTCAAAATATTCCGTACCGAGCTTTTCAGCATTATATTCCGCAATCTTCCCAGAAAGCCACGTCAGTCCGGTCATGACAGCCCGTCTTTTTGATTCTCCGCACAATATCCTGGATAATCCTGACTTCAAGATCTGCGTATCTTGCCACAATTTTGCTGGCGATCTTTTCCTTATATTCATTTCTCATATCACTCCATCACCTGATTTTGCTCGGGAAGATTCTGACGGGCCTGCTCGACCAAAAGCAAAAACACACTCTGAAACTTCTCCGTTCTTCCAGCTCACTGGGAAAATATTGGGTGCATCCACATATTCAATTCCAATCTTTCCTGATAGTACGGAGCCGTCCTCGTTCACTTCCGTATCATACAAATACGGAATGTATGCAACTGTTCCGGTGTATGCCTTATACGAGTATTTCTTCGCATTCGCATAGTTCAAATCGCAGAGTGTAGATTTCTTCATATTTTGTGATATAATATTTTGAAGATGCCAGGGTCAAAAGCCCCCAACAAAGGTGCCATATCTTTGCGGAGGAATATTATTTTCATTGATTCTGCACAAGGTACAACTTTTGGAAAATGCACTACGCAATTCAAAACTTGCCAGGATTACGGGACAACCTATATTCCGTTTACCGACCCTTCGGTTATCAGTTCCTTTAATTCGATAATAATGTAGCAACTCTAGAAAGACTAGAAATCCTTTCACATTACTTAAAGAATCCAACAAATAACGGTAAGTATTCCGTGAAAGATATTAGAGATATGGAAGGAAAAATAATAGACACACGTATGAATGATCTTCGCATTTATGAAGGGCGTTGTCCTACATTAAGAGCACAACGAGACGGTGTATTGTATGTTAAAAACCACACCATATACCAGCTGACTGGGTACGAAGCTTTACTTCTTCAAGGCTTTCCTAAAGAATATGCCGACAGAGTTAAGGGCGAGGTTTCTGATAGACATCTTCTGATGCAGGCAGGAAACGCAATGACAGTAAATGTATTCAAACTACTTGGACAATCCATTATTGGATTCCTGGAGGTGAATAATGAAACGTAATTATGATGAATGTGTTACTAAATATTCAGATTCTTTTGTAAGAGTTGTGCTTGACCCCGGATACGTTTCTCGAATCCAAAACTTTGTTACTGAATTGGTTGAGGCTAAGGCCAAGGAAGATCATCACAAGATAGACTCTAACAAGGAAGTCAAAAGATTTACAACTGGCTTTTTAGGAGAGGCTGCACTTGAGAAACTATTCGGAATACCCATTATTAATTGGACTATAGGTTATTCTGGTCTTTATCATATTCCAGATATTCCCGGCTATCGAGTTGGAATAAAAACAGTCGAACGAGACAAGTTTCCGATTATCTTTAAGGACAATTCATATCCACAAATAATTTGTATTAAAAGCACAAAATATAACAATTTAATATTTGTATGTGGCTTGGCTACAAGTAATGTCTTAAACAACTATCAAGATGACGATTTGATTCTTGACCCTAATTTACGAGCAAGAGGAACGAAAACCGGTTTTTATGGATTTGAGCAATTAGTTCCTATTAAGTCATTAAATGACTTATCTACATATAAAAAATGAAAGCGAGGTACTTTGAATATTCTCGTGCGGCTTGTTGATTCGAAATTCAACCTGTGATAAAGTTTCATCGTTTATGATTTCGGGACGCTCGGGTGCACCTAAATATCCAGAATTACCATATACAACATGGTCGTCTTTACGAATCAATTTTGAGGTTTCAGAATTTTGTTCTTTGTAGACTTTGGTGCAGCAATCAGGCTCGCATCCACAATCGTTCCACTATTGTTGTTCATTAAAATCTATGTGCATAAAAGTACGCATAGCATAACTGTCATAAATGGAATCCTCGATTCCTTCATCAGACAGATTGAACCAAATCTGCATAAGATACATGCGAAGCATGACGGAGTTTTTCTCTAACATCGAGCTGGGCGTCGATACATTCAAAACAATCAACGGCAACGAGTTCACTGTCACCAGCGTGGATGATAAGCATATCAACATCTCCATCCCCGGAAACGCTACAGTAAATAAGCTCACCCTTAGTCTCGACGAGGTCAGGAAGATGCTGGAGTCTGGGCAGAAGTTCGATAAGATAAAGGACGTTACCACATTCTTCGGAAAGTCATACGACCGTCAGAAGGTCATTGAGCAGAATAAGAAGAACGCTGTCCGTCATGCTTATTTCAGAGAATACCTTGCATTGCAGCGGCTGGCATATATGTTCCGCTTCGATGCAAGAAATGGTGATTTGAAGGAGGCATAGCGTATGCCATTTACAATTGTCCGTCAGGACATAACAAAAATGAAAGTTGACGCAATCGTTAATGCAGCAAACACAGAACTATTGATGGGAGGCGGAGTCTGCGGAGCAATCTTTAATGCCACAGGTGCAAAGGAACTTCAAGAGGCTTGCGACAAGAAATCACCTATCAAAACGGGAGATGCAGTCATCACTCCCGGTTTTAAGCTGCCTGCGAAATTTGTGATTCACGCTGCCGGTCCTGTTTATAACCACAATAATAAGGGGAAGTCCGCTGCACTTTTGTCATCTGCCTATATAAATTCATTACGGCTGGCAGTTGAAAACAAATGTGAAAGCATAGCCTTTCCGCTTATCTCAAGCGGAATTTATGGATACCCGAAAGATGAGGCTTTGCAGGTCGCAACAACAGCTATCACGAAATTTATCGGAGAAAACGACATCGATGTGTATTTAGCCGTGTTCGATAAAACGGCATTTCAGGTCTCTGAGGAATTGATGGGCGAAGTAGCCAGCTACATAGACGAGCATTATATAGATGCACACGACTTCAGACGCAGAAAGCTGCTTGATGTAGAAAAAGAATCTATTTTAGAAGCGAATGCACCAGTCTTTGGTGCTATGTCTGATGCAATGGAATCGATGGAGTCCCTTGAGGAATTAGTTGATAATCTTGATGAGCCTTTTTCTGATACACTGTTAAAACTCATTGATGCAAAGGGAAAGACAGATGTTGAGGTCTATAAGAAAGCGAATATCGACCGCAAGCTATTCTCAAAGATACGCTCTATCAAAGGGTACACGCCCAAGAAGCCGACAATAATAGCACTCGCCATTGCCCTGGAGCTTTCCCTTGATGAAACAGACGATTTGCTTGAACGTGCGGGCTACGCTCTCTCTCATGCAAGCAAGTTTGATGTCATTGTGGAATATTTCATAGTCAGCGGAAAATATAACATCTTCGATATCAACGAGGTGTTATTCAAATATGACCAGCCCCTTTTAGGCGGCTGATTTGTCGCTTTCAAAGCGACCATAAGACCTCCTGCTTTCGATATACTTATATTATCAAAGAGAAACAGGAGGTACTTCACCATGAAAAAGAATTTTACAGAACTCATATTCATCCTTGATAAGAGTGGCTCCATGTCCGGCTTAGAAAATGACACCATCGGCGGCTTGAGAATCAGAAAGCTGTAGATGGTGAATGCCGCATCACTACGGTACTGTTCGACAACTCCCATACGCTGCTACACGACCGCATTGATATTCATGCCGTCAGTCCGATGACAAATACAGAATACTTTGTAGGTGGCTCCACAGCACTTCTGGATGCAATCGGTCTCACGATCAACAATCTGGTCAGTGTACAGAGGAATACAGCCGAGGACTACCGTGCGGATAAAGTGATGTTTGTCATCATCACAGATGGCGAGGAAAATTCCAGTCGGGAATACTCTGCCGATAAGGTTCACAGCATGATTGAACATGAAAAGGAAAAATACGGCTGGGGGGTTATTTTTTTTGGGGCAAAAATTTATGCAGTGGAGGAAATCCTT
>URPG01000101.1 GCA_900549675.1 uncultured Oscillospiraceae bacterium
CACGATTGGATACAAACAAAAATTTTCCATCATCAGATAATCGAATCGCCGCCGGAAAATTTTCTTTGCAGGACTCATCAGGCGGTAAGCAAGGCATTGTTTCTTGGAGCGTAAAAACACCGTCAGAATAAGAAAAAATGGATAAGCTCGAAGACAATTCGTTGGCACAAAAAGCTGATTTCCCGTCTTGAGAAAAAACAAGGTGCCGAGGTCCTGCACCAGCAGGTGTTTGTACTTCTGCAATATAATTTAAGTTTAAATCATAGGTGATGATTTTATCTAAGCCTAAATCTACGACGCATACGTATGTTTGATCCGGCGTAATTCCGACAAAGTGGGTGTGTGCAGAGGCTTGTCTTACCGGGTCAACACTATTTCCCAAATGAGTGACAAGTTTGTCCGGCATTAAAATCACACTGCCTGAATCATAGTTTGTGCAGTATATTTGGTTTTTATGAACAGAAATATGACAAACTTCTTTGCCATGGGTCGGAATGGTTTTACTTTGTCTAATGAGTGTCCCGTCTTGTTGAATCGTAAAGCAAGTCAGTCCGCCTTCATTTTTAGAATTAATAGCGGAAATTGCGTAAAGCTTGTTGCCCTTACGGGTTAAATACATGGTTTTGCCCAATGGATAAAATGCAACCATATTAATCGATTGATGGCTGTTCATTGTATATAAGCAGATGCCACCGCCATCTTCTCCAGAAGCGGCATAGATATAATATTGGGATGAGTTCATAAATGGCTTCTCTCCTTTTGAATAACATTAAAGCTATTATAACAGGATGGTTTTATAAAAACACTTTTCTATCAATAAATTTTAAAAAATATATATGAAGGGGTTACCAGAATAAATAATTTTGTTTTAAACATTTACAAGGGTAATAAAATTTAGTATACTATAGTCTACAGAAATAGCTTTGTGCTATAAAGCAATGGAGTATTTATGTACTATCTTGGAATTGATATTGGAGGCACCAATTTAGTTGCCGGAATTGTAGATGAAAAATTTAATATTATTGCTAAGTTCAGAGCAAAGACAAAAGTTCCTTGTCAGCCTGAAGAATTTGCAGATGATGTAGCGGGAACCGTTTATGGTGTTTTGAAAGAGGCTGATTTAACGTTGAATGATGTGCCTTGGATTGGCATTGGCTGCCCCGGTACGGTAAATCCCGTTACAGGAATTATCGAATTTGCCAATAACCTGTTTTTTAAAAACCTAGAATTGAGAAAATTACTGGAAGAAAGGTTGGAAGGCAAAAAAATATTGATTGAAAACGACGCCAATGCGGCCGCCTATGGAGAATATATTGCGGGAGCACTAAAAGGTGCTGACAATGCAATTGCCATTACACTGGGTACAGGTCTTGGCGGGGGTGTAATTATCAACCACAAGCTTTATTCCGGAAGTAATTTTGCCGGTGCCGAACTGGGGCATAGTGTAATTGTTGCAGGCGGAAAACCCTGTACTTGCGGACGTGACGGCTGCTGGGAAAGCTATTCCTCTGCTACCGGTTTAATTAAAATCACAAAAGAACATATGAAAGATGCCGATAAAAATTCGCCTGTATGGACATTGGTAGACGGTGATATTGAAAAAGTAAACGGCAGAACTGCTTTTGACGCTATGCGTGCAGGAGATCCTGTGGGACAAGCCATTGTTGATGAATATATTTATTATTTGGGTGTTGGTTTAACCAATATGATTAATATTTTTCAACCAGATATTGTCTGTGTTGGCGGCGGTATTTGCAATGAAGGCGAAACATTGCTTGCTCCGCTTCGTGAATTTGTTTCCAAAGAACAATATGCCATGAATTCTGAGAAGAAAACCAAAATTTTAAAAGCACAATTGGGCAACGATGCCGGTGTTATTGGTGCGGCTATGCTTGGAGTAACAGTGTAAGTGTAAAGGAATCATCCTTTCAAAATAAATCACTAAGCTGGGAGGCTTATTATGTCTATTCAAAAAGATGTTTTTAACGGGGCGCTTTCCAATGGAAAATCTGTTGAGAGTTATACGCTGACAAATGCTGCCGGTATGACATTAGAAGTAGTTCCCTTTGGCTGCCGTGTGACAAAGCTGTTGGTGCCGGATAAAAATGGTAAACTGGGAGATGTCATCTTAGGGCATGCGGATATCCGTGAGTATGAAGAAGATTATCAGGGAACCGTAGTCGGACGTTATGCCAATCGTATAGGTAAGGCAGAGTTTTCTATTAACGGAAAAACATATTCTTTGAACAAAAATGACGGTGAAAATTCCTTGCATGGAGGTCCTACCGGCTTTTCTCATCAAATTTTTGATGTAGTGGATATGTGTGACGATGATGAACCCTCCATTACATTCCGTTTGGTTAGTGAAGACGGACATGAAGGTTTTCCCGGTAAATTGATTTTTTGGGTTACGTATCAGTTAACAGCTGAAAATGAATGGAAAATTAAATATGAGGCGGAAACAGACGCTGAAACGGTTTTCAATCCCACCCAGCATGCTTTCTTTAATCTTTCAGGTAATCATCATCAGAATGTTTTAGATACAAATTTACAAATACATGCGACAAAGACAACACCTGTTGCAGAAGATTTAATTCCGACAGGTGAAATTGTTTCTTTGTTGGGAACGGCACTTGACTTTACAGAATTTAAACCACTCGGAAAAGATATGTTTTCTGAAGAAGAAACTGTAAAAATGTGTGGCGGCTTTGATCATAATTTTTGTGTGGAAGGTACGGGTATGCGTGAAATAGCCAGAGCCTATCATTCTGAAACAGGCAGAGAACTGCAAGTGATTTCTGATATGCCGGGTATACAGCTTTACACCTTTAACCATGCCTCAGGGAAAAATAAAGACGGAAGTGCCATGATAGACCATGGGGCCTTTTGTTTAGAAACACAATATTATCCGGATTCTCCCAATCGAAAAAACTTTCCGTTTCAAACCTTAAAACCAGAAACTAAGTTTGTTTCTGAAACAATTTATAAGTTTTCAGTTCAATAAAGGAAAGAGGCGGAGATAAACTCTCTGCCTTTTTTATCGTCATTTAGGAGAAAAAAGGATGAAAAAAGAAAAATCATGCGGTGCAGTAGTTCATCGCGAAAAGGAAGGTAAAACTGAAATTTTATTGATTTGCCACAAAAAAGGAGGACATTGGAGTTTTCCGAAAGGTCATGTGGAAGGGAATGAAACAGAGGTTGAAACCGCAAAAAGAGAAGTAAAAGAAGAAACAGGGTTGTCTGTTTGGATAGAAAAAGATTTCCGTATGAGTATTGGTTATGCCTTACCAAATTCAGTCTGGAAAGATGTTGTCTATTTTTCTGCCAGAGTGGTGGCAGGAAAAGAAAAAGCACAAGATGAAGAAGTCATTGATATTGGCTGGTTTTCATTAGAAGAGGCACTTGCAAAAATCACACATGAAAATAGCCGCAAAGTTCTAAGAAAATTTATAGCTTACTATTCAAAAAAATAATAGCAGAGCAATTAAGGGCGTTGATTCAATTTATAATTGATTCAGCGCTTTTTTGTTTTGCCTTGTTCTAAATTTGATGTCCAAGCATAAGTATGAATATATCAAAAAAAGAGCAAGCTCTAAATTTTTTGTTCTTGAAAGGATGTGATGGTTTGGGAAATCAAGCTTTTAATCAAGTTGCAGACTTAATTATCAATTTTTCAGAAATTTTAAAATTCATTCCTGAATCTGTCAAAGCAGAAACTTACGATATTCGTTTAAAGGTAGGGCAGCCCTTGATGATATTCGGTAGAAGAGGCGCCTTATTTGTCAGTGATAAAGGCGGTGTTTCTTTCAAAATAGGACAAGATACAGTCATTTGCCGTCAAATACATATGAAAGAAATTTTTATGAAGATTTGTTCTCACTCGGTGTTTAGCCACGAGAATGAAATAAAGGAGGGATTTGTTTCCACCACGCACGGATATCGTGTAGGTCTTTGCGGAACCGCTGTTTTAGAAGAGAATCAAGTGAAAAACATAACAGACATTTCTACACTGGTGTTTAGAATTCCAAGAGAAAACCGGGGATGTGCCGATGTGCTGTTTCAATCTCCTATTAATTTTTCATCAGGCATTTTAATTGTCGGAGAACCCTCAAGCGGTAAAACAACTTTTTTGCGTGATATATGTCAATCTCTTTCTTTTGGAAGTCAAGGCTGTTTGAAAAGGATTTCAATTTTAGATGAAAGAGGGGAGATAAGCGGTAGCTTTGATATTGGGCCTTGTGCTGATGTTTTGAAATATTATCCCAAAAAAGAGGGCTTCCAAATGGCACTGCGCTCTCTTTCACCGCAAATCATTGCTTGTGATGAAATAGCGGACAAAGATTTGACTTTTATCGAACATGCTTTGTTTTCCGGTGTTCCGGTTATCGGAACGCTGCACGGCAGCGAATTTGATTTAAAACGAAGAGCGAATATCAATAGAATATTAAGTTTGGGTGGTTTCGAAACCTTGATTTTTTTGAAAGGAAGAAATCATCCTTCTGAAATTCTAAAAATAGAAAGAGTGAGTGAATGGCTTGAAAATAATAGGTATCATGATGATTCTGCTCAGTGGATTAACGATAGGAATGATTAGATCAATGGCTTTAAAAGAAAGGGAAAGTGCTTTACAAGAGTGGAAAAAATTATTATTGAGATTCAAAACGGAAATTAGCTTTTCTGCCAAATCTTTGACAGATTTAATTGAAGAATGTCAAGAATATCGTTTTTGTCAATATGCATTTGAAGATTCATTTTTTACACAAAATCCGATAGAAAGCATGAAAAAGGCAGGTCCTAAAATTTTAAAAAACAGTAAAGATAATAAGCTTTATGAAGAGTTTCTGGAAGAATTAGGTATTAGCAATGTAGAAGGGCAAATTGAGCATTTGCAGTTATATATGAATTTGGTATCTGTCAATTTGCAGGAAGCCAAAGAAGATGTTACGCAGAAATCAAAGCTTTATATAGCACTGGGATGTTTTGGCGCCGTGACAATTTGTATGTTGATGATATAAAAAGCAGCAGAGAGATGAAACACTTTGCAAAGGATGGTAAGAATCATGGAAATCGATTTAATATTTAAAATTGCGGCAATTGGAATTATTGTTGCTGTGCTGAACCAGTTACTCATTCGTTCGGGGCGTGAGGAACAAGGATTGATGACGACACTGGCCGGGCTAATTGTTGTTTTAATGATGATTATCAATGAGATAGACGCTTTATTTGAAGCCATTAAGTCTATCTTTGATCTATAGAGCGATGGATATTTTTCCTATTATTGCCGTTACGCTGTTTGCTGTGATTATGGCGGCCATGTTAAAAAAGAATAATATTGAATATGGTTTGATTCTTTCTTTGATGAGTGTTATCTTAATTCTGCTTTTTGTACTGGAAAAGACATTGCCTTTTATAGAAGAAATACAAGCCTTGATAAATTCTGATATTACAGGATTAGAGGTGCTCCCAATTTTATTAAAAGTGGTTGGAATTACCATCATCTCACAGATGACGTCTACCATTTGCAAAGACAGCGGTCAATCTGCTTTGGCTTATTCCGTTGATATTGCCGCCCGGGTCAGTATTTTGATTCTTTGCTTGCCTGTTTTTACAAACATTCTAAACTTTATCCATGAAATTTTATCTTAGCAGTAAGGTGTGAAATGATTAAAAAAATATTAGGAATTTTCATAGCGGCCATGCTTCTTTTCTTCTCATCGCAGACTGTATACGCAGAGGAAGGACAGGCAAATAAAGTACGGGAAGAGATGTATGATAAAAGCGGGGCAGAAACAATCTATAATGCTTTAGATGATGAGGTGAAAGAAAGCCTAAATGACGCTGGTGTTCATTCTGCGAAAATTGATGAGAATATGAGTTTCAAAAGATTTTTCTATGCAGTATCAGAAAAAATGAAAGAAGATATTGCCGCACCCGTACATGCGATAATGGCAATTTTAGTAATTGTGATTTTATCCAAGATTGCGGATTCTTTTGAAAATGAAGATATCAGCAAAATTGTTTCTTTTGTCGGTTCTGCATCTTGTGCCGGGGTTATCTTAGTTCCTATCATTAAAATGATTTCGTCCTTAAAGATTATTACCGATACAACATCCGTCTTTTTGCTGACAAGCGTACCTGTTTACAGCGGGTTTCTAGTTGCCGCAGGAAAAATAAAAACAGGTGCATCTTATACTATGATGACTTTGGGAACCGCCAATTTGATTCCCGTTTTGTCTTCTTTAATAATTATCCCTCTACTTAATATTTTTCTTGCGCTTTCTCTGGTTTCTTCCATATCAGATGTCAAACTGCATAAGCTTGGAGATGGAATTTATAAATTCGTGAAATGGCTGTTAATCATTTTGGTTAGCTTTTTTACCGGAGCACTTTCTTTACAGACTATCATTAGTTCTCATATTGATGGTATGTCAGAAAGAGCAGTAAAGATGTTGGCTTCATCAGCTATCCCGGTTATTGGAGGTGCTATCGGGGATTCTCTTTCTGTTGTTTTGAGCGGCATTGATGTCGTTAAATCCGGGGTAGGCGCTTTTGGGATTTTAGCATCCTTGATGATTTTTTTACCTCTGCTTTTGGAATGTATTCTGTGGACACTAGTTTCAGGAGCAGGAGAAATTATAGCAGATCTATTTGAATGCAGTCAAGTAAGTCGGTTTCTTGCCGGCGGTACGGCTGTTATCAAAATGATGATGGCTGTATTAATCAGTTTGTGTGTGGTTTGTGTGGTATCTGCCTCGATTATTATCACAGTGAGGTCAGCAACATGAATGAAATAAAAGGAACTGTTATTACAATCTGTGTAACGGTTGTGGTCACAGAAATAATTTGTAAGTTAATTCCTAAAAATAAGATGATTATTTTTGTAAGGTCCTTACTGATTACAACCGTTTTTATTTCCGGAATATATGGGTTAATCCATCAAGATATTGATTTCAACTTTTTCAGTGAGCAGAATGTCACCAATGAAGAATTGACAGAATATGTAGAAGAACAGTATCAAAATGCTGTGCAAACAGATGCTAGGCAATATATTAGAGGCCTTTTGGAAAAAATTCAAATTGAACCAAAAGAAATTGAGGTTTTTACAGATATAAATGAAGATGGCAGCATATTAATAGAAAAGGTGAGTGTGACAACCTCTTATGAGAGTGACCGTGAACGTGCATTTGCCTTACTGAAAAACACTATGGGAGATGAATTCGATGTGGAGGTAAAAGCCGATGGAAGTTAAAAAAGGAACTGAAAAATTATTTGCGCTGCTGAAAAAAGACAAATTCAGAGGAGGAATTATCATCTTAGGGCTTGCCGGAATTGCCTTAATCTATTTATCCACTCTTTTTTCTCCTAAAAAAGAAGTAAAGTCTGAAAAAAAACAAGATACAGAAGTAGTGATTACGGCTGAAGAATATGAAAGTAAGCAAGAAGAAAAAC
>URPG01000102.1 GCA_900549675.1 uncultured Oscillospiraceae bacterium
GTGTTTTATCTTCTTTTCTTTGTACACTGGCCCAAGCCGCAATTGAAACGAAAATTCCGGCTGTAATGGGATCTGTGAAATCAGCGTTGTTTTCTTTCGCTAAAAATTCTCTTATTTTGTTTATTGTGAGTAGTTTTCCGAAAGGAACCAGGCGCATAATTTTATCATAAGTGCTAGGTGGGGCAAAATACATTTTAGTTCCACCGTATTTTTTAATGCTAATTTCATCAGTGAGAATTTGTATTTTAGGCATATCCTTATTGTTACGGAGCATTGCGTTAAAATCTTTTTGATCTTCATTTGCCATAGTTAAGAACCTCCTGTATGAAAAGGATATCTCGTTATTTCAAGAAATGCAATGAGAAGATAAAAAATTTCTTCAAATTTTAAAACTTATATTTAAAACTTATAGTATTAATAAAATAACCGATAAATAGTTTGAATAAAATTTTCTTTTCCTTTGGTATAAGAGATTCGGTCATGGGGATATTCCAATGCTAATTTTTCTTTTAAAACAGCGTATTCTTTTGCGGTATCGGGATGAGAATTTAAATAATCACGGAATTTGACTAAATTAAAAAACTCATTGTCACTGCTGTCATAACAGTGGATATGCTGTAAAGAAATTTCGTTTTCTCCGCGTAAAACAAACAGGTGATAAGAACTGCGGCCTTCACGCGCGCCGCAATAATCATATCCTTCATTTTTCAGTTTTTCAATGTCCATATTGTGGATGGATTGTAAGCGAACCGCAATATCTAAAATTGGTTTGGCGGGAATGAGCGGAACAGCGGTACTGCCAACATGCTGTATATCGAGCAGATTTGACCTCCAAATTCTTTGGATTTGTTCCTTTGTTTCTTGGTATTCTTTATCCCAGTTGGGATTATACGAGCATAACCTAACCTTATGCCGTTCTACACCTTCCATAAAGAACCTCATTTCATCAATAATATGAATTATTATTGAAATTGAATTTCAATTTCGACTACAGCATGGAGTTTTTCATAATTAACTTTTTGTTGCAGCGAATCAGTTTCTATTAAATCTTCTATGTTTACCTTTTTAAATTTCAGTGAATCGCCTTGAATTGAATTAAAAGTAAATTTTTGCAGATTTGAAGACGGACCTTCTATTTGTTCTTTTACAGGTAATGCTATGGTATCACCGATAATTTGCTCTTCGTTTGGGGATTGACTGGGTATCCAGCGATAAATCGGTAAGCCCTCTGCTAACAAGATTTCGATGGGTTTACCTTTTTGAATGTCAAATAAAAGGGATTGCAACCCTTTAAAAGTGTTATCTTTTAAGTTATTATCGAAGTAATCGATGTTCCCATTCACTTGTATGGCACTTGCTTTGGGAAGTCCGGTTTCTTCAAGCGGAAATGAATTTTGAGTGCTTGAACAGCTTGAAAAAATAACAATAATGAGCAATATTAAGCTGAATTTAATCTTGGAAATTTTATGTAATCGAATCATATTTTCTCTATCCAATGATCAATATTTGTAAAATTATTTTTGGTTGAAAATTCTATTTTGATTATAAATCACAAAAGCGATGCCGTCAATGTCAAACAAAAAATCTATGAAAGCTTACCGGATAGAATCTTCAGCTGCTAACAAATTATTTCTAAAGTATGTTTAAGGGTTAAAAATTAAAATTGATGAATTTTTGTCCAGTTTTATTGGGCGATTGTCATAGAATACTTAAATTTTTAATTCTGTTTATTTCTCTTTAAAAAAATGTATATTTCGTTGCATTTCAAGCCTAAATCAGATATAGTAAATAAATAGATGAGGAAATCAGTTGATTTGAAAAAAAGAATTCTTTTATTTGGATTTTGGCTTACTTTAGAAAGCTTGCTTATGGGAGGAAAGAGTAAAAGAATTCAGCTTTTTAGACAAGTGGATTCCTATTGAAAAAATCTGCAATTGAAATAGCGAAGATGGCTGTTACAAATTGTCTGGGAGGAAATTAAATTGAAATTTGCAAAATTTTTAGAGGAAACCAGCGGATATACCGCCAATAAACTACGTAAAAACGGAAAAGATTCTTTAGCGGACTTATATGAAAAATGTTATGAAAGTACCTTAAAAACGACTGTGAAAATAATGGAAGACGGAACAACTTTTTTGGTGACAGGGGATATTCCCGCCATGTGGCTGAGAGATTCTTCTGCACAGGTTTGTCATTATCTCCCGTGGGCAGACCGTTACCCTGAAACATCCGATTTGATTCAGGGATTGATTCAGCGCCAGTTCCGCTATATTGACCTTGACCCCTATGCCAACGCGTTTAATCCCGAGCCAAACGGCGCCTGCTATACCAAAGATAAAATGGAAATTGAAGAATCCCCTTGGATTTGGGAAAGAAAATATGAAATTGATTCTCTTTGCTATCCGATCCATTTGGCTTATCAGTTCTGGAAAACAACCGGGCGCACCGACTGGGCAGATTCTTACTTCCGCAGTGCCGCAGATAAAATTTTAGCCTTGTGGACAAGAGAACAAAACCATGAAGAAAATTCTCCTTATCGCTTTACAAGAGAAAACTGCCCGCCGACCGATACACTTCACAGAGAGGGAAAAGGGGCTCCTGTTGTTCCCACCGGTATGACATGGAGTGGGTTCCGTCCCAGTGATGATGCCTGTGTCTATGGCTATTTAATTCCGTCCAACCTGTTTGCGGCGGCGGTTCTCAAAAAATTGGCAGAGATAGCCGAGCAAGTGATTAATGATTCCACCATGGCGGAAAAAGCCCGCAAGCTTTCAGCAGAAATCAGCGACGGCGTAAAGCAATATGGCATTGTAGAGCGTGAAGGCTTTGGCAAAATTTATGCTTATGAAACTGACGGACAGGGCAATTATGTCTTTATGGATGATGCCAATGTTCCCAGTTTGCTCTCTTTGCCCTATTTAGGCTGCTGTGATGTTGAGGATGAAATTTATCAAAATACTAGACGTTTTATCTTAAGTAAAAACAATCCTTATTATTATGAAGGGAAAGTGCTGAAAGGCATTGGCAGCCCGCACACACCCGAAAACTATGTTTGGCATATTTCCTTAAGTATGCAGGGGCTGACTGCGAATAATCGGGAAGAAATGGAAGCGATTTTATCTATGATTGAAAATAGTCATGCCGGTACACTGCAAATGCATGAGGGTGTCAATGTAGACAATCCGGAAGAATTTACCCGTCCGTGGTTTGCTTGGGCAAATTCAATTTTCAGCGAATTTGTGGCTTATTACACCAATCAATATTTAAAATAAAATGTTGGGGAGATAGGAATTATGTCAGGATATTATCTTTTGCCAAAGCCGAAAGAATGTAAGTGGGGCACCGGAACATATCTGTTACAGGAAACGGTAGAGATTGTACTTTCTTCTGCTTGTGCTTTAGAGGTGAATGAATTTGCCAGACTTCTAAAAGAAGAATTGCGGGAAAGTTTGGGCGTATCGGTGTCAATTGCCCGTTCTCTGACAGAGCGGGGAGATATTTGGATTGAGCAAAGTTCAGAGATGGACGCAGGCGAATATGAATTATCGATTACCCAAGAAGGTGTGATTCTCACCGCTTTACAGCCGAATGATCTTTTACATGCCGTACAGACTTTGCGTCAAATTATTCGTCAGAGCGGCACAGAGCTGCCTTTTGTTGAAATAAAAGATAAACCTGATTTTAAGGTTCGCGGATTTTACCATGACGTAACCAGAGGAAAAATCCCTACCATGGAAACGTTGTATGGACTGATTGACAGGATGTCTTTTTATAAACTCAACCAACTGCAGCTTTATGTAGAGCATACCTTTGCCTATGTTGGCCATGAAGAAATCTGGTCAGGCGCAGAACCGCTGACAGCAGAAGATATTTTAAATTTAGATGAGTATTGTTTAAAAAGAGGAATTGAATTGGTGCCTTCTTTTTCTGTTTTCGGTCATCTCTATCACCATATGCGTTCCGACAGTTTTAAACATCTTTGCGAATTGGGAGAAGATCAAACTCCGTTCGCTTGGTACAACAGGATGCAGCATCATACCGTAGATGTCAGCAATACGGAGAGTTTTATCTTGGCAGCCGATATGTTAGACCAAGTTCTGCCCTTGTTTTCTTCCAACAAATTCAATATCTGCGGGGATGAAACATTTGATTTGGGCAGAGGAAAATCTCGTGAGTTGGCCGAGAAAATAGGGAAAGGAAAATTGTATGCCGATTATCTCAGCAAGCTGATTGAACACGTTGAAAATCGTGGTAAGCGGGCCATGTTCTGGGGCGATATTATTTTAAAATATCCTGAATATCTGGAGCATTTACCGAAAAATGCAATTTGTTTAAATTGGGAATACGGTATGAATATTCCTGTGCAAAACGTAGAAAAAATTGAGCAAAGCGGCTTGACACAATATGTTTGCCCCGGTGTCGGCGGTTGGAATCGTATTATTAATAGCTTTGCCTCTTCTTTTGTCAATATCAGAGGTATGGCCAAAGCGGGATATGACCACCATGCCGAAGGAGTGCTCAATACTGATTGGGGTGACTTTGGGCACATCAATCTGCTTGGCGGTTCTATGCCCGGTATGATTTTTGGCGGAGCGGTGTCATGGAATCAAGAGATAACAGATGATGAATGTATGAAGGCGATTTCTGTTTTAGAATATGGTGATACCGGTGAAGAAATCATGGATTTGCTCTACCGCTTAGGTAAACAGGAAATTTGCAATTGGCGTATCATTGCGCTTTGGTATGATGTGAATAAAAACAATCTTTTGAAGGATGAATATGAAGAAGAAAAAAAGGTGCTGGAAGAAATTACTTCCGAACAATGGCAAACCGCTGCTGCCCATGCCAAAATCATTCAGAGAGAACTCACTGCACTCATGCCTAGAGTGCGATCCGACAGAAAGCAAGATGTGCAGGAATTTATTTTAGCGGCAAAAGGAATTTCACTTTTTAATGAGATAACAGAAGGATTAATAACGGGTGATTTTTCGGTGAATCCCTCTGATTTAGCACAAAAATTGGAACTTTGGTATGATTCTTATACCAAGTCATGGCGTTTGAGAAATAAAGAAAGCGAGCTTGCCAGGATAGGAGAAGTTTTGCATTTTTGGTCTTCTCATTTGCGTAATGAATACGACTCAGACTTGCGTACGGTATAAAAATGACAAGAGAATTTTTAATGCAAGGCAAAGGAACTGCTGAAATCATACAGTTCCTTTTTTTGTTTGAAGCAATTATGCTTGAGGAAGAAAAAAGTAAAGAAAGAATAGCATAGATTGAACACCAAGCAGACCTGTTGATGAAAGAAGTTAAAACTATCACTCTGACCTCCGTCAATGAGAATGGTTATCCGCGAACCTGCGCTATGACAAAGGCCGGCGATAACGGCTTTTGAGAAGTGTATTTTATTACCTCCAAACGGTCCCAATTTCATGGAAAAGCAACGCACTTTGAAAAAAATTCAAGAGCCTCCGTGTGTTATTTTAAAGGCGCAGATAGCGTCACTTTGGTTGGTGAGGTCGAGTTTGTCAAGGGCCAAGTGCTGAAAGAAAAGCTATGGTCGGAATCTGACCGGCGGTTCTTTAGTAAAGGAATCGCAGAGTCTAAATTCAGGTTGCTGAAATTTATTACATTAGAGGCAACCTCTTGGATTGAGGGCAAATTCAGAATCTGCAAGTATAAAAAGCAGTCTTTTGTCGATATATCAAGAAATGGATACCCTCTTTTTTTTGATATGGAAAAGTTTTTACGAATGAAGAGAAAACCTGACAAGACGTAACAAGACAGTTTTGCCTAACTAAGAACTCACCCATTGTACAAAAATGATCCGATGTGGGGGAAAGTTCAGAATTTTCTACTGCCGCAAAACAGATAATAGTTGGATACGTTTTATGATACTTTAAGTGTGAAAAGAACATTTTGCTTCCAGCGGATATTTTATCGTCTTGCAGAATGTTATCAGCGAGGGGAAAACTCTTGTGTCAGATTCTGTAAGCCATAAAAGCAGCCAGCAAAACGAATCTAAAAAGGCCATCAGCTAGAAGTGTTATATAATTTGCATTCTTCTATTGACTCGATCGTTGGGTCGTACTTTATAATAGTTAAAGAAAATGATTACGGAGGTCAATTATATGAGCGAACTTATAAAGATACGTGAAATGTCAATTAAATATGATATTTCTGCACGCGCATTGAAGTATTATGAAGATATGGGACTAATATCCAGTTCCCGCAGTGAAGATTATGCCTACAGAATGTATGATGAGGCTGCCGTAAAACGGTTGGAGCAGATACTGATTTTGCGTAAACTGAATATAAGCATAAAAGATATACGTCGTATATTTGACACACCTAATTCTGATGTAGTACTGGAGGTACTAGGGAACAAAGTTGAAATCATTGATGAAGAAGTTTCACTACTGCACGAATTAAGGTCAATTGTGCTGGAATTTATCAAACAAATTAAAAAAGTCGATTTTGCTAAGGATACAGATGTGAAGCTTCTTTACGAAAAGGCACAAGAGATTGAGGGGCATCTTGTGAATGTTGATTATAACGGTAAGCCAGCAGATGTAAATCGTTTGCTGGAGATAACTGAAAAGCTTGATAAGAAGATCCCGGATGTGATGATTGTAAGGATCCCGAAATTTCTGGCGCTGACCTCACGATATCAAGACTTTGGTGAATTGTTCAATGAAGACTGTTTAATGTTTTGGATGGATAAGCATAATCATTTGAAAAAGAATGCTATCTTTGATTGCGCTGATTTTTTGTGCAGAAGAAACGACGGGAAATTCAGATGGCTATATAGTGTACACGAGTGTGTCAACGAACTTGATGCCGTTCCATATGAAGTCACTGAGTTTGAAGGCGGCTTGTATGCATCTGCCGTATGCATTGACGGCGATGATGACAGTATTATGAAAGTTGAAAGCAAAATACTGAAATGGTTGAAAAAAACTAACTTTGTGCTAGATGAAGAACGGGACATTATGGGGAATATGACCTATAATGACAATGAAATAAAAAAAGGCCTTGGCTATGAACAACTGCAAAGATATGTACCTATAAAATTAAAGGAAGAATAGATAGGTTTGGAGGCTTAATTAATTGAAAACGATGTTAAGCTTGATGAAAAAGCAAAAAAGCGGTATTCCCGAGGGGCTACCGCCTATATTTGAGAGCATTGTGCAAACATAGAGCGGAAACGAGTGCGATAACAGGTTTATGGAAGCAATGGGAGAATATCTCACCGAGAAGCAACGCTTTGTGCTTTGGGAACAACACGGAGGTTGTCAGGGTAAGGGGGTTACAGAGCTTTCAAAAGAAATGGCAGATGAGCTAATCGACAGCATCTATATCTACGGAAATGAAGCAATTGAAATTGTGTGGAACCATATATGAGTATATG
>URPG01000103.1 GCA_900549675.1 uncultured Oscillospiraceae bacterium
AAATTTTCCATTGTTAAAGCCATAAAATTATTTGCAGTATCCATTGGTGTAACTTCATTAACCATGCTGACCAGCTCCGGATTTTTAGATTATAGCAATGAAAATCCATGGCTGAACGTAAAAGAGGCTTCTCTCTTTAATGAAAACAATAGTTACACCTCAACCAGCATAAACACTTCCAAAAATAGTATAGACGACAAAACCTATGTTATACCACTTGGTACGTCTTTTGGTATTAAGATTTTTACAGATGGAGTAATTGTCAGCTCTCTTTCGGAGGTTCAAACCGGCAATCAAATGCTCTGCCCTGCTCGTGATGCCGGTATTAAGCCCGGAGATTATATTCTGTCCGTTAATGGAGAAACTGTCACTAATAATGCCAGTCTAGCACAATTAATTGGAAAAAGTGGTGGAAATCCCATTGATTTAACAGTCAGAAGAGAGGACGGCACCTTTGATACCACGGTGTATCCTGTTTTTTCAGACAACTCTTTTAAAACAGGAATGTGGATTCGTGATAGTGCTGCAGGAATCGGTACCTTAACCTTTTATAATCCGCAAAGTAAAGTTTTTGCCGGTTTAGGGCACGGAATTTGTGATATGGATACCAACGGCATTATGGAATTGGCCCACGGAGAACCTGCCGCCATTGAACTAGCAGGGATAACCAAAGGAGAGATTAACAAGCCCGGTCAGCTTAGAGGATATTTTTCTTCTGATGAAGCCTTAGGTGAGTTACTTGCAAACAACGAAACCGGTGTTTATGGAACCTTTTTTGAGCCTCCTAAAGGTGAATTATTAGAAGTAGCTAAAAAAGAAGAAGTAAAAACAGGTGATGTTGAAATCATTGCAAGTATTGATAATCAAGGTCCACAAAAATATAAAGCAGAAATTAAAAAAATTCAATCATTAGAACAAAACACAAAAAATCTAATCGTCAAAATTACAGATTCTCGTCTTTTGTCCACAACTGGGGGAATTGTACAAGGCATGAGTGGGTGTCCCATACTTCAAAATGGCAAGCTTGTAGGAGCTATCACTCACGTCTTTACAGAAGACCCAACCACAGGATATGGTATATTAGCAGCCACTATGGTCAAAGAAAGTGTCGTATTTAGTATGTCGAAGTAAAGCGTTTTTTTGAATCTCTCGGTTTTAATCCACTTTTCGCTGTTTTTCGCTAAGATAATTTACCCAAAAATTCGTCTAAAACTATTGCTATAATTTGGGGCATATGGTAAAATAAATTCACTTTGAAAAATAAATAGGAGGTCCGTTATGGAAAAAGAATTAAAGGTAATTATTTGTGCGGAAGACGGCGAATGGGGCCGAGATGAAACAGCACGTCTGCTTCAAAAAGGTTTAACTCCCATTTTTGTAAAACGTGACGGTAAGCTGCTCTTACAAAAGATCAGAGAAGCCAAACCTCACTTGGTGCTTATGGAATTGTTCATGCCCAACCTTGATGCAATCGGTGTTATTCAGTCTGTTTCCAATGATTCGGATATCAAAAAGCCTGTTTGCATTGTCACTTCATCTTATACTACTCCTATGCTGGAAAGAGAAATCATCAACGCAGGTGCTTCACTTTTCCTCCTCTCACCCATTGACAAACTTGAAATTGCCGATAAAATGATTTCCATTTACAATTCAAAAGGAAAGCATTTTGAAAACGAGCCTGTCGCACCCGAACTTCGTGTCCATGTCACAGAAATTTTACATCAAATTGGAGTTCCTGCCCATATCAAGGGATATCATTACTTACGGGATTCTATCATTATGGCTGTAGAAAATCCGGAAATAATCAATGCCGTTACTAAACAACTTTACCCTAGCGTTGCCAAGCAATACAGTACTACCAGTTCTCGTGTAGAAAGAGCAATACGCCATGCAATTGAGGTTGCTTGGGACAGAGGCGACGTAGATGTGCTTAATTCTTATTTTGGATATACCATTCATAACACACGTGGTAAGCCCACAAACAGCGAATTCATTGCTATGATTTCCGATAAACTTTGTCTGCAAATTGCACACGTTTCTTAATATCTATTTTATCAAACGCTATATATGGTTTTTGTCGAATCATCGGCAAATCAAGTGTTTTTACATTAATTCGACCATATATTCAATTATCAAAGATAACTTATACCTTTATTAAGGCAATTTACACAAAAAGAAAAGAAGAACTCGAAACATCAAGATGAGAGGTTTCGAGTTCTTCTTTTTATTCTTCTAACTGAGATGTATAAAGATGCCAATATGCACCTTTTTTCGCTAAAAGTTCTTCGTGACTGCCAATTTCTGCAATTCCTTTATTGGCAATATATAAAATTTTATCACAATTTTTTATCGTGGAAAGTCTGTGAGCAATAATAAAGGATGTTCTGCCTTTTAATAAAGCTTGTATGCCTGCTTGTAATTGCCGTTCGGTTTTTGCGTCAATAGAGGAAGTAGCTTCATCCAAGATAAGAATAGAAGGATTGGAAAGCAGTGTCCTAGCCAACGCAATCAACTGTTTTTGTCCTTGTGACAATCTCGAACCACGCTCATTGACTTCCGTGTAATAACCTTTCTCCATTTCCATGATAAATTCATGGGCACAACCTGTTTTGGCGGCTTCAATTACTTCCTCATCAGTGGCATCCAACCGTCCATAACGAATATTATCCATAATTGTTCCTGAGAAAATAAAGCTGTCTTGAAGCATGATTCCCACATGTGTGCGCAGGGAGTGTAGCGTTACTTGGGATATATCATAATCATCCAGCAGCAACCTGCCTTCATTGATATTATAAAAACGAGAAAGTAAATTAACTACTGTCGTCTTACCGGCACCTGTAGGCCCAACCAAAGCAATAGATTCTCCACTTTTTACATGAAGATTAAAATTTTCAAGAATATTAATCTTTCCGTCATAAGAGAATGTGACATTTTCAAACGTTACATCACCGCTGATGTCTTTTAATTCTTTTGCATTTTCTACATCATCTACTTCAACCGGTTCATCCAACAATTCAAAAATTCGCTCCAAATAAGCAACAGCATTAATAAAAGTAAATTTGACAACTGTAGAATTGGCTGCCAAAATCGCCAAGCATATGAGGCGATGGCAATTAGAGTACCAATCTTCAATTCCGGCCCCAAAAGGGTAAAACCAATTAAATACATGGCCCCTACCACCCATGTAGCAATATTGTCTACCGAAAATTGTATTAACTTCGATGTATACTGCGCTTTCATCCAACTTTTGCGATATTTAGTGTTCAATTTATCAAAAATTTCTGCGTTTTCTTCTTCTCTGGTAAAAACCTGTGTGATTTTCATACCTTCTAAACTTTCATGCAAATACGCATTTAAGTTGGAACTTTTGTTGGAAACATCTTGCCATGCCCGACGCTGTGCATTTTTGAGCATGAATATTACAATTAAAAATACAGGAACACCGGCAATAACAATCAATGCCAATTGAACATTGCAAATTAACATGAAAATAGCAATTAAAATAAGATTAAAAACTTCTAAAACAAAATTGATAATTCCGTTGGATAAGGCATCTGAAACACCATTGACATAATTGATAACTCGCGTCAATATTTTACCGTGCGGGCGGTCATCATAAAATTGAAACGAAAGTTTTTGCAGATGCATAAACAAATCTTTGCGAATATCATAAATAACATCCTGTCCGACTACCGTCATAATGCGTGAACGCCATGTACCCAGCCAAACACTGACAACAATAGCCGCCAGCATAGCCGCGCCCAATAAAAGCAATTCCGTCATATTCTTTTCAGGAATAGCCACATTTAGTGCACGCTGCACAATCATAGGTCCCAATAATCCGCTCACTGCAGAAAAAAGCGATAACAGCAATGAAAGAATCATTTTGCCGCCATATTTTTTTATATAAACACCTGCACGAATAAGATGTTTAATATTAAATGGGGATTCAAGCCGTTCGTCCACGTCAAATCGATTTCTTGCCATAAATTTATTTCCCCTCTCCCCTTGTTTAACCCACCTGTTCTTCTGTTATACCATTTTGCAAACGATAGACTTCACGATAATATCCGGGTCTTGCAATTAATTCTTCATGCGTACCAATATCCACAATTTCACCATCATTTAAAATAACAATTTTATCTGCCTGCTTTGTTGTGGAAATACGTTGTGCAACCATAATTTTAGTGGCATGAAAATCAAGTGAATGCAGTTGACTTTGAATATACTTTTCTGTTTCCATATCAACAGCCGAAGTAGTATCATCCAAAATTAAAATAGAAGGACGCACAGCCAACGCTCTTGCTAAGGCTATCCTTTGCTTTTGACCGCCTGAAAGCCCTGTTCCTCTCTCGCCAATCAGCGTATCAAAACCATCTGAAAGTTTCTCTACAAAATCCACTGCTGCCATCTTGGCAAACTCTTTTACTTCTTCCTCTGGCATTTTTGAATTTCCATAAGCAATGTTGCCATCTACTGTATCGGAAAATAAAAATACATCTTGTGTTGCAATCCCAATCGCAGAACGTAAAGATTTTAAATTATACATCCTCACTGAGATGTTATCAACCTTTACACAACCTTTTTGAGCATCCATCAAGCGAGGAATCAAATTAACTAAAGTAGTTTTTCCGGCACCGGTCGATCCCATAATTGCAACTGTTTCACCGGCATGTATTTTCAAATTGATGTTTTTCAAAACTTCTTTTTTTCCAATTTTTAAAGAAACATCTGAAAACTCAATTTCTCCTTTGATATCGTTTTTAGATATTGCATCTTCCCGTGAAACAATTGTTGAGCGAGCATAAAAGAGTTCAATAATTTTATTAGCACTTGCAAAAAAGCGCTGCAAATCGTTGATTAACATCCCAATCATTCTCATCGGATTGGATAATGTCCAGCTTAGTCCATTAAACAGAGTGAATTGACCAATTGAAATTCTACCGCTGATAAGAAAAACACCTCCGACCAAGAGAACCGCTACAGAAAGTGATTGAGAAAATCCCTCAATAAACGGAGAAAACTGAAGCCATTTCATATTGGCTTTGATATTGGCATTACGATAAGCTTTATTTTTTTCATCAAAGCGCTTAATTTCATAATCCTCACGGGCAAAGGCTTTTACCACACGATTACCGGCAATATTTTCTTGTGCATTGGTATTTAATTCTGAAAGCCTTTCCCGAATTTGCACAAATAGCGGATGGGCTGTTTTTGCAAATGTTTTGGTTAAAACAAAGATAACCGGCGTAATAGCAAGCAATGAGAGTGCAAAAAGCCAATCAATAATTAAAAAACAAACCGATGCCGCAATGAACATAAACACACATTCAAGAATTTGAGGCAGAACCCATGCGGTGGTATGGCGCACCATATCCATATCTCCGGTAAGTCTGGTCATCAAATCTCCAATTCGATTTCTTGAGTAAAAAACAGAATCTTGTGCCTGCATATTGGCATAAATATCCTTGCGTAATTTGTAAACCAATCTTTGTGAACAAACCTCATAAGTAATGGTAGATAAATATTGAAAGCTTGTTCTAAAAAAGGTAAACCCAATTAAAACTGATACCAAAAATATCAGAAGTGAACGAGTATCTTCATTCACCGTACCTCCCTCTTGCAAAGGGGCAAAAACCGAATCCATGATATGCGATATAATGAGCGAGTTACCTAAACTCATTATCGCCAACAGAATCGTAGATATTAAGGCGAATATGTACCGCTTGCGGCACCCTGTCAAGTTCTTCCAAATCCACTTTACTTGAAACATTCTGCACCTCCGTGTTTTCATTTTCGATGCCTATTGATTATCTTCTCCCCAATGAAAATAACAAACTAAAAAATAGGCTTTGGCATTTACCTATTATAGCGAAGATGAGAAATAATAAAAGGGGTTTGCTCAAATTAATGTCCGTCATTTTATACAAAGTTATGCCTAATATTTTTATGCTAAAAAATCTCTCCAATAAAAACAATTTATCTTTCAAAATAAGAAAAATGAAGAAATAAAAAATCAAAGAAGATCTGAACTTTACAGCAAATAAAATCCAGTTCTACTTTGATTTTTATTCTTACAGTTTATTTGTCTTCTACTGTTTCAAATTGGAAAGGTTTGACCGTTTCGTCTAATACCGCAAAACGATACCCTTTTTCTTTTAACTGATTGACAATTTGCGGCAGCACCTTAATAACATCATCTTTATCCGGCGTATTGTGCATTAAAATAACACTCTTACTGCCATAGCTAGCCTCTCTTACCGCACGCTCGACCTGTTCACTCGGCCCAAAACCTTCACTGTCACCATTGTGGGCATTCCAATCATGATGTACAAATCCACGTCGATCCATTTCTTTTAAGAGCTCTTTACGGATTTTAGCATTATATCCCGCATTGCTGCCCCCAGGAAAACGATAAATACCAGCGCGTTTGTGCGTGGCCTCATAATAATATCATCAATTTTTTTATAGTCTTTTATAAAAGCTTCTACCGAAGCATAAATTTCATTATAATCATGGCTATAGGTATGTACTGCTACTTTATGACCTCTTTTGTCTGTTTCTTTTATGTTCTTAATTAATTCATCACGGCTGCCAAACTGCGCCGATACGAAAAAAGTTGCCTTAACATCTAAATCGTCTAAAACATCTAAAAGTTTAGGAGTTAATTTACAAGGGCCGTCATCAAAAGTAAGATAAACTACTTTGTCCTCCGGGTCATGTTCAATAAACTCAGTCTTTTCAACAAAAAGATCCGGATATAAACTCATGTACGCAGGTGAACCGGGCTCTGGTGAAGGTAGCACTGCTGTATTTTGCGGAGTTTCCGATTCTGCAGCACTAGCATTTTGAGATTCGATACCTCCAGAATTCGGTTCTTTTGTTTTATCAGGTAAAGGAACTACCATATTTTCTTGCTCCTTAGACGGAGCAGGCGATGATCCAGGAGGATTACTTGCCATTGTAATATTAAACAAACCAAAGGCTTTGGCAACTCCAATACCAACCAGAAGTATAAAAACAATTGAAAAAAGAGCGATTAAATGATTCTTTTTATGATTCTTCTTCCTCCTTCGATACCGGCTTGTATCTTCTTCCCTATGGTTGTTTAAGGTTTGGTTCATGTAGAGCGGTGTAACGCGTTTTCTTCTTCTAATGCGATTATCCTTCATTCTTTTTCCTTATTCCTCCTTATATTTAGCTCTTATTGCTTTTGTGGTAATACCTTCTCTGGTAAACATGATTTCATGTTCTGTCAAGTGATTTTCAACTTGCTTTTCTTGATGCAAATTTTTCGTATGAAAAAAAATCTCTAATCCAGCTTCTCTGAAATATCGTAAAGACGCCAGATATAAATCATCATTATCCGTTT
>URPG01000104.1 GCA_900549675.1 uncultured Oscillospiraceae bacterium
TATTCTTGAGATTCTTATCCCAACCACTATGGCACTGCTTATTGATAACGGAATCGGCAAAGGTAATATGCCCTATGTCATTCGCATCGGGCTGGTTCTTATTTCTCTAGCAGGCTTCTCTCTATTAACAGGGGTACTCGCCGGCAAATATGCCGCTGTTTCTTCCTCTGGATTTGCAAAAAATTTACGTCATGATATGTTTTATAATGTACAGAATTTTTCTTTTTCCAACATTGATAAATTCTCTACTTCCAGTATCATTACCCGTTTAACCACAGATGTCACCAATGTTCAAAATGCTTATCAAATGATTATACGCCTAGCTGTTCGTTCTCCCGCCATGATAATTTTTTCGCTGATTTTTTCTTTCAGAATTGACCACAAGCTTTCTCTTATTTTTTTAACGGTCATTCCTGTTTTGGGTGTTGGCTTGTTTTTGATTATGAGCCGTGTTCATCCCATTTTTGTCCGTGTCTTCCGCCGTTATGATAAGCTTAATAACGTAGTCCAAGAGAATTTACATGGAATTCGGGTTGTGAAATCGTACAACCGGGAAAGTTTTGAAGAAAAAAAATTCACGGATATTTCACAAGCCATCTTTGATGACTTCACCAAAGCAGAAAAAAGGCTGTCCTTTAACATGCCTTTAATGCAGGTTTGCATCTATACCAGTATGATTTTACTTTCATGGTTCGGGGCAAAAGAAATTTTAGCCAGCGGGAACAACGCTGCCATCGGCCTTTCTACCGGAGAACTCACCAGTCTTATCACATATGCCATGCAGATTTTAATGAGTCTTATGATGCTTTCAATGGTTTTTGTCATGATTACCATTTCCCGTGCTTCTATCGAACGTATCACTGAAATTTTGGATGAAAAATCTGATTTGGTAAATCCCGAAAATCCTGTTTATGAAGTAAATGACGGTTCTATTGTATTTGATAATGTGACGTTTTCATATGCTAAAAAATCCGATAAGCCTGTCCTGGATGGTATTCATCTAACCATTCAATCCGGAGAAACCATTGGTATCATCGGCGGAACGGGCTCCTCCAAATCCAGTCTGGTTCAACTGATTCCGCGTTTATACGACGTGAGCAGCGGTTCCTTAAAAGTAGGCGGTATAGATGTTAAAAACTATGATATCGAAACCCTGCGAAATGCCGTGGCTATGGTTCTTCAAAAAAACGTTTTGTTCTCCGGTACAATTAAAGAAAATTTGCGTTGGGGCAATGAAAATGCTACAGACGAAGAAATCAAACACGCCTGCCGGTTAGCCCAGGCAGATAGTTTTATTGAGGAATTTCCCGAGAAATATGATACTTATATTGAACAGGGAGGCAGCAATGTTTCCGGTGGACAACGTCAGCGTTTATGTATCGCCAGAGCTCTGCTGAAGCAACCTAAAATTTTGATTTTAGATGATTCTACCAGTGCAGTCGATACCAAAACGGACAGCTTTATCCGTAAAGGAATGCTGGATTTTATCCCCGAAACCACAAAAATTATTATCGCTCAGCGTGTGTCTTCCGTTCAGGATGCTGATAGAATTATAGTTTTGGATGACGGAAAAATCAGTGCTTTCGGTACTCACGATGAACTTCTGCAAAACAGCAGCATCTATAAAGAGGTCTATGATTCTCAAAATCAAGGAGGTGTTCTCCATGCCTAATGCCACTGTCAAAAAAGAAACTGACAAAACAAAATTTTCTGCCGCGGGGAAACCTCCTATGCACCATTTCAAACCGGGCACACTCAAAAGGCTATTGTCGTATATGGCTGAATTCAGGGGCCGCTTAATCTTCGTTATTGCTTGTATTCTCATCAGTGCCGCCGCCGGTGCAGCCTCTGCGGTTTTCCTCAAAGTATTGGTGGATGACTATATTTTGCCTTTGTTGGGAGAAACTAACCCTGCCTTAAACCAACTGTTTCAAGCTATTTTAATGATGGTTTTCATTTATTTGATCGGCATTTTATCCAATCTGTTTTATAACCGTATTATGGTGGATATTGAGCAAGGAACACTGAAAAAAATACGAAATGATATGTTCCGCCATATGCAAACACTCCCCATTCGTTATTTTGACACAAATACCCACGGTGATATTATGAGCCGTTATACTAACGATACTGATACCCTGCGTCAAGCGATTTCACAGAGTTTTCCGCAAATGCTGTCTTCTATTGTTTCTGTTACAGCCGCACTTGTTTCTATGTTTGCGCTAAGTATCGTACTGACTCTTTTTGTGTTGGCTTTTGCTTTTGTGTTACTCTTAATCGTTAAAATACTGGTCGGCAGAAGCGGCCGTTATTTTGTAAAACAACAGGTAGACCTGGGAAATATCAATGGTTTTATAGAGGAGATGGCACACGGACAGAAAGTTGTGAAGGTATTCTGTCATGAAGATAAGGTAAAAAAACAATTCGATGTGAAGAATGAGGCTCTATGCGAAAGCGCAACAGAAGCCGGTAAGTATGGCAACATCACCATGCCGATTATTTTTAATATGGGATATTTGCTCTATGTTTTAATTGCGATTGTAGGCGGTGCCGCCGGTATTGCCGGACTTCCCAATCTTACTTTTACCGGAATTAATACCCTTACTCTCGGTACCATCATCTCATTTTTAACGCTCTCACGCAGTTTTATTAATCCTATTGGTCAAATTTCCATGCAGTTCAATATGGTCATAATGGCACTGGCAGGTGCGTCCCGTATTTTTGATTTGATGGATGAAGCCAGTGAACAGGATGAGGGCTATGTAACCTTAGTCAATGCTAAAATAGAAAACGGTGAAATCAAGGAATGTGAAAAAAGAACTGATCTTTGGGCATGGAAACACCCGCACAATGACGGTACAGTTACCTATACGCCTCTTCGCGGTGAAATCCGTTTTTATGATGTTGACTTTGCTTATGAAGAAGGCAAACCGATTTTGCATAATATTACGCTTTATGCCCACCCGGGTCAAAAAGTGGCCTTTGTCGGGTCCACAGGAGCCGGGAAAACTACCATTACCAACTTAATCAACCGTTTTTATGATATTGCAGACGGTAAAATCCGTTATGACGGCATTAACATCAATAAAATTAAGAAAGCTGATTTACGTCGCTCATTGGGCATAGTTTTGCAGGACGTCAACCTTTTTACCGGTACGGTTATGGATAACATTCGATATGGCAAGCTGGACGCTACAGATGAAGAATGTATCGCCGCCGCCAAACTTGCGAATGCCGATGGATTTATCCGAATGCTGCCAAAGGGATATCAAACCGTGCTGGAAGGTGACGGCAGCGGTCTGTCACAGGGACAGCGCCAGTTGATTTCGATTGCACGTGCCGCAGTAGCCGACCCCCCTGTCATGATTTTAGACGAGGCAACCTCTTCCATCGATACGCGTACTGAATCTATCGTACAAAAAGGCATGGATGCTCTTATGAAGGGCAGAACCGTATTTGTCATTGCGCATCGCCTTTCTACTGTGCAAAATTCCGATGTAATTATGGTCTTAGAGCATGGACGAATTATCGAACGAGGAAGTCACGAGCAATTGATTGAACAAAAAGGAAAATACTATCAATTGTATACCGGTTCCTTTGAATTAGAGTAAAGAGCAATTCTCATAAAAAAGGAAACAATCAATTGCGATTGTTTCCTTTTTTGCACTCTTTTGGATGAATTAACTTTTCGTGCAGTTCTTTATGCTGAATTTTTTACATGATTTTATATTTTTGTATAAATAGATATCTTCCCATTTCATCAGCAATACAGCAGATTTTATATCCTACCGTGTTTTTGCATTATCCTAATTCTTCATCCTCCCAAACAGGAATATCCAACCGGTTGAGATAGTCCACCAACTCATCTGCCATTCTCTCTGCCTCAGAGATACGGATATGTCCGGGTGTTCCTCTGCCATTTTCACGATATAAAAAGTGACGGACACGTTCATCCGAAAGTCCTTGGCAAACTTCCTCAATAGCGGCATCCCAGCTCACATCATGCTCCAAAATCGTAGTTGTCAGTAAAATAAGCGTTTTAGGGTATTTTTCTCTCAAATTTAGTATCAACTCTTTGTATTTTTGTTTCCAAATTTGTGCTTTTTCTCCCGTTGGATTTTCTTTCATATAATCCTCGGGATTGCTGTCATTTTGTCCCACAGCGATTATTACCACATGCGGCCGATAGAGCGAGAAATCCCAATTTGTAACCTTTCCAAGCTGCGGATGATAGTGCAGCTTATCCCACATAAAGTCCATGCCGGGATAAATTGGCGGTGCTACCCAACCCGTACCGGTCACCAGCGGAATTCCGCCCTGCGAAATATTGTGAATTCTGGCGTTTAATTTTCTGGCAGCGATCCATGCATAAGAGTAGTAGCTATTAGAATACTGCCCATAATGCTCGGGATCACTTTTTCCGGTATATTCCACTGCCTCAGAAACTTCTCCGGCTGAAACGGAATCTCCGTATACTTCAATTCTTCTGGCAGGGAAAGGAGGCAAATCCAAAAGCCGGCTTTCTTCCGATAGGTTTAATTCTTCCAATACCACAACATGACAGCAATCTTGCCTTTTAAAAAACAATACTTCATGTTCACGGGGTATTTCCTCGTCTACCAAAAGAATCGTTGTTTTTCCCTCATCATTGAGCTGCCATGTTTTCTGCTCTCCGTCAATGATGGCACCCATATAGTTATTCCAACAAATCCGATGATTGGTCACAGTAATTTCTGCGGATTTACCATAAAAGCGAAACTGCAAAAAGGAAGATGGATAAATCAGCTGCGGTTTTTTAGGATTGCTTGTATCAATTCTGCCGCTAAAGCCAAGTTTTTGATTATCAAATTCTATCATCATACAGGCCCCTTATTTTCCCTGCAAAAAAGCAAGATTTTTTTCAATTAATTCACATCTTTGTTTGACACAATCAGGCGAACGCAGAGCGTCTTTAGGGGTATTGAACAGGTAATCTTCCAGTTTAGCAATCGTTGTGGTCGCCACATGCATTCTTGTGTCAGAAGACGCATAGTAAAGATAGACGTCACCGTTTTCTTTCGCAATGGCACCATTGGTAAAGACCACGTTGGAAACATCGCCTACTCTTTCACCGCCAAGCGGAACCAGAAACACACCCGACGGTTCGGCAATTACTTTCTCGGGCTGTTCTAAATCGGTACCAAACACATAAAGCACATACCGCAGTCCTGCCGCCGTATTTCTAACCCCATGGGCAATATGAATCCAACACTTCTCACCTTTAATCGGCACCGCACCGGCTCCGTTTTTTGCCTCTGTCAACGTATGATAAACCCTGCGGCTGATAATGTTCTCTTCATCAATGACTACATGCTCAATATCCTCCGCCAAACCAAAACCGATTCCGCCGCCGCTGCCGGTTTCAATAAATCCATCCATGGGTCGTGTATAAAATGCATATTTGCCCTCTACCCATTCCGGGTGAAGCACCACATTCCGCTGTTGGGGAGAGCGCAATGTTTTCAAATTATCCAATCTCTCCCATGTTTTCAGGTCCTTGGTTCTCACAATGCCGGCCTCAGCCACCGCAGCAGATAAATCCGGATTACTTTTATCCTTGCTCTCTGAACAAAACACGCCATAAATATAACCGTCCTCGTGCTGCGTCAGACGCATATCATACACGTTGGTTTCCTCTTTACAGGTATCCGGCAGCTGCACCGGATAATCCCAAAAACGAAACCCATCAATTCCATTGTTACTTTCCGCTACAGCAAAAAAAGACTTGCGGTCTGCTCCCTCAACTCTGGCGACTAAATAGAATTTATCATTTAAAAAAATTGCTCCTGAATTCATCACCGCATTAACGCCCAAACGTTCCATAAAATAAGGATTCGTCGCAGGATTTAAATCATATTTCCAGTGCAGGGGTACGTGTTCTCTCGTCAGCACAGGGTTTTCATAACGGTCAAAAATCCCATTATAGAATGTGCTTTTCTGATTTTTCCTCTGAATCAACCGCTCATATTTTTCTTTTTCTACATAATATCTTTCATGTAACATTTTGCAGCCTCCTAATGATTTCTATACACATTCTTCCGTTATGATAAGGACACTTCCATGGCTCTACAATTGGTTTTTCAAGCGGTTTTCTGTTTTTATCCAGTCCCCAAAACCATTCTGAACCCTCTCTTTTGTCGATAAGATATTCTCGGATGTACTGCCAAACAGCAACAGCCGCTTCCTTATATTCTTCGTGTACAGGATTCTTCTCGTAAGCGTTCCAAAAACCGACGACTGTTTCTGCCTGTACCCACCAAACTCTTGTTGTATCCACTACGCCATTCTCTGCCTCGTTCCAAAGGGAGTGATCGTGATACGCACGGTCATAAATATTTTTGGCAATTTGAGCCGTAATAGGCGCTAACTTCTGCGTATACACATCTTCATCCAAAACCTCTAACGCTCTATCTACCAACCAACTGGTTTCAATATCATGGCCGTAAGAATATAAATCAATCAGGCTATTCCAATATTGATCAAAAAACACCTCTTGGCGTCCTAAATTTGGGTTATAAACCTTATCCGCGACGATATCCAAAATAAACCGAATTTGTTTTGCTACGTCGGGTTTATGGCTCACACGATAGAGCTCGGTATAGGCCTCAAGCATATGCAGCAGTGTATTCATTGTTTTTTCGGCGATAATTCCATTCTCCGATAGCTTGTCGTTTTCTTGTGGCAAAAACTGACGGTCAAAAGCCTCTAAATAACCATATTCATCTTTACATTTTTCTTCTATCAGTTCAAAAAGATTTTCTGCCAGGGTCAGTGCCTCTTTATCTCCTGATGCTTCGTAATAGGAGGACAGCGCATAAATGGCAAAGGCTTGGTTATACGTATGCTTTGTGTCGTCCTGTATTTTTCCATCATAAGTCACCGACCAAAACACACCGCCATATTCTTGATCCAAACAGTGATTCTTTAAAAAACGATAAGCATGGCGAGCATTATCCAATAGAGTTTTTTCATTTAAGAGTAAATATGCCTGCGAGAAAAACCACAAGATTCGGCTATTCAAAATACAGCCTTTTTCATAGCTTGGCTCCAATTTTAGATTGTAATCCATATAGCCGTAATAGCCGCCAAAAGTTTCGTCTTTTAAGTTCTGCCAAAACGGAATAATCTGCCGCACCAAATGATTCTGTATTTCTGACTTAAAAGTTTTCATTTTGCACCCACCTTTTTTAAGGTTTTGGTATTGTCCCCAAAATTTGATAAAAAAGACAGTGCCATGATAAATATG
>URPG01000105.1 GCA_900549675.1 uncultured Oscillospiraceae bacterium
CATCAATTTCAAAACCGGGTTGTTTGCCCTTTGGTTACTTAATTTGACCCCTTGGTTGAATCAAGCTAATCAAGGGGTATTTTTTATTATTTGTCATTCCAGTCTATTGAAAATTGGTTATTATTTCATATGCATAGGGTAAAAAAAACGGTTTATAATACTAACAGCAACACGAAAGAAGCGTTTGCAGCTTGAAGCATTGACGTTAAAAATAGAAATTCTACAGGAAGATTTATTTGAAAAGTAAAATGCTTTCAAGATTCGGTTGCTCGCCTTTTGGTTAACTTATTCGGCCCCTTGGTTGATTAAGATAATCAAGGGGTGTTTTTTTAGTTATAAATCTTAATAAATCTTTTTCCTGTGAGCCGTGATAATTGTATAGCTATACACATTTACGGTGATCACGCAATCTTCTATTTGCACGTACCAGTTCTTGCCTTTACGGGTAATACTACTTTGCGGTGATTGAATTTTTAATTTGCACCATTCCACCACATTTTCTGTGTTGAGCGTTAAATTTCGTTTTATTCTGATTGCACCTAATTCTGTTGTATGTAATTTTTCCAAATTATCAAGCAAATCACTTTTCTGTTCCAACTGAACAACCCTTCTTTTCTCTGCTTATTCCTTCCAAAGAGGAGAAGGATAAAGGCCGCTTTCCACCAATCCTGCCAAGGCCTTAACTACCATTTTCTTATCCTCTTTATAGGTCACTCCATACCACTTATCGGAGGAAGGAAGAACCTGTACAACCGTTTTATTTTGTTTTAGCAGATCATCTACTACAAAAGGCAAATAGAACTCGGCTTTTAATGGATTATTGGGTAAATCCTCTTCTAAAAAACGTTTGAAATCACGTTCGAGTGCTTTAAAAAAGCCATTGGTAAAGCCCCACATATTCATTGAAACCGGTGTATTTTCAGGCAAAGAAATCCATGTGTGACCATCATCATCCGAATAAGCGATGCCGTCCTCCCGCTTTTCAATTCGGGTACGTTCCACAATGTTTTTCAGCAGTCCGTTTTCCGTTTCACAAACACCACGGGAAACAGAACCATTTTCTGTTACAGTATTTTTAAGTTGAAAGCCCACCATGGCACAGGGAAGTATCTCTGTTTCTTCTGCTTGAACCAAAAAATCGTATATTTTCTGAAAAGCCTCTCGACCATAAAAATCATCGGCATTGATAACGGCAAACGGCCCCTCAATCACCTTTTTTCCCATCAAAGCGGCATGACCCGTTCCCCATGGCTTAATTCTTCCGGCGGGAATGTCAAACCCCGAGGGAACATCGTCTAATTTCTGAAAGACAAATTCAATGTCCATATACTTGCCTGCTTTGGGCAGGATTACTTCCTGGAAATCCTTCAAATTTTCTTCTTTTATCACAAACACTGCCTTTTTAAAGCCTGCTCTGGCTGCGTCAAACAGAGAATAATCCACAATAATTTCTCCATTTTGTCCGACAGGGTCCACCTGCTTTAAACCACCGTAACGACTGCCAAGGCCTGCTGCCATAATTAACAAAACCGGTGCTGCCATTTTATTTTCCTCTCTCTCTATTACTCAACAACTGCACTATTCGCATGAAGTTCTTCCCAATAAGGAGATTCTTCTTCCTTGATAAAAGCATCAATCATTTTGGTTGCCATTTCTAAATCATATGAAATAACAGACATATCTAGTTCTCCCCTGCTCCAAGGGTCATCCCACGGCAAGGTGCCGAACGGGGTTTCTCCCGGAATTGTCATACGCTCCATAGTGAAACCGGACAGCACAACCTGCCCTAAAGGAATAATATCTTCAAATATTTCCATGTTGGTTTCGCAGTATTTAGCCAATTCTTTAACCATGCCCGGCAATTCCAATTTATTGACTGACATAACCTTTTTGAACATAGATTCCAATACGTTTTGCTGACGATTGGCGCGGCCGAAATCACTGTCCAATTTACGGATTCGTCCATAAGCCACCGCTTGAGAACCGTTGAGGTGTACATCACCGGATTGTGTTATATTATCCGCCTCTGAAATCCCCAATTCCGGCTGCTCTTTTGCCAGCCCCCTTAAATTTTTATTGATTTCAGATACTTCTCCATCTGTGATATTTAAGTCTATGCCTCCGACCCCATCAATAATATTGGCCAAACTGCCAAAGTTTACGGTTGCATAATCCATAATATCCAAATTAAAATTTTGGTTCAATGTTTTAATAGCAAGTTCATATCCCCCATAGCCATAAGCATGCGTAAGTTTATCCTGCGTGCCGTTTATGTAAACATAAGAATCACGCAATAAAGAAATAACCTTTATTTTTCTGTGCCGCATATCGACCGACAGTATCAGCGTAGCATCTGAACGCCCTGTAAAGTCGCCGCCGCGGGAGTCTACCCCAAATAAAGCAATGTTTTTCACGTTGCTGTCTGTTACAATGTTAGAGGGAATACCCAGTTTTGCCGGGTCTTTGGTCAAGTTTGTTGTATTCAAATCCCCTAACAAATAGGTGGAAACATAGATTAATCCTGCACCCAAAACAATCAGCAAAGAAAAAACAATGGCCAAAAGTACTTTTATCACACGTTGTCCTTTGCTTTTCTTTTTGCCGGCACCTTTTTTACCGCTATGCGTAGAATAGGATGAGACATCTTCAAAATTAGAAGACGCTGCGGACTTTACTCTTTTTCCCTTTTTATTGGTTTGATAAACATAACCGTCATCATAGCCGTCATGATTTCTATTTTTCTGACTCATGCAAAACCTCCGTTTTATCTGCCTGTTTGTATTCTTGTGCTTTAGAATTTCCCTTTGATTTAAAAATGAACAATTTGCTGAAAATATAATTTAAAATGACTACGACCACATTACTCAGCAGTTTCATTATGTCAAAATCATAACCCATTTTATCAACAAATAGTGTCATCAAGGCAACTTCTAAAAATCCCGAAAATAGTCTTGCCCCAAAAAAGGCTGTAACCTCTTTTAAAACAGCTGTTTTTTGAGTTTCTTCACTGCGAAAAACCCATATTCGGTTGGTAATATACGCAAAGATTACCGAAACCACCCATGCAATACTGACCGAAGGCCAAGAGGCTTGTACATGATTTTGCCGCAACACAAAATTTGCAAACAATGCCACAACATAATTGACAATTGTTGTTAGTACACCAAAAACACCATACAAAATAAGTTCACGGTGCTTTTTAAATAATTTTTGCATATCCAAAAACATTTCCTTTCAAGCGTTCTTCGTGAAAACACAGTTAAAGATTTACGCTTTACTAACCTTGATATTATAATGTAATTTGCACTATAATTCAAGCTTTGTCTTATGAAAACCGCTATATTCTTCTATAATTATGAATCCTGTAAGATTTTGTTAACATCCTTATTTTTCCCTTTATAAACATAAATAGTCATTTTTTAACTTAAAAAGAATTTTTTGCTTTTATTTTACTGCTCGAATTTACCAACTTCACTCTATTGACTTAGCGATTATTTTTGTGTACAATAATGAGTATAAAAGAGCATGGCTGTATGGGCTGTGTCGTTATTATACCGAAAGGACAAAATAACTATGACTGATGAATTTGAAGCAGATTTACTGACTTTAGTTGACGACGACGGAGCCGAACACGAATTTGAAATCATTGATGAACTTGAAAATGACGATGGTCATTTTATTGCCCTTGTACCCACTCATCAAGATGACGATGCTCTTGCATCTGAGGCAGAAACCTATTATATCTTTGAAATTGTTGATGTCGACGGTGAAGAAGAACTGCAAGAGGTTGAAGATGATGCCTTATTGAATAAACTGGCTGATATCTTTGAAAATCGTTTCAATGAGCTTTATTTTGAAGAAGATTGATTTAGAAATTTTGGTAAAATTTGGTCTTTACTTCATGGTTTATTTTTGAATATTCAATTTTGCAATTGCCAAGGTATGAACATTGGTGATTTCCTGCCTAATGCGCGGACTGTGCAAAATAACCCTACACTCATTTTCTCGGGAATCCGCCTCTGTTTGTGGATTGCAGACCTCCCAAAATATCTTTTGATAGTTTGGAAGAAGGGAGCGTGAAGCAAACAGGAGGATACCCACCTGCTTTTTTGTAGCAGGTTATTGAGAAGCACATTACGGTTAGGCGGGTCTTATGATTAAAAAAAGCCTTTTGTGGACGGATAATCCGTCTTCAAAGGGCTTTCTTTGTGTCCTTGTCAGTTAAAAGTTTAAGGGGCCAAACGGCGTTTAAGTTCTTCCAACATGCTTTCACCTTTAAAGACGCACAGTGCAGCTAATGAAATCACACTGCCGGCTACACAAACCACAGTCGGGTATAATACGGAGAGCAACCCTGTCGCATAAAAAATCACGGGCACAATCCCAAATAGAGCCGTAATGCCGAAGGACACCATAAAATATTCCACTTTCCATTTTAACACAATAGAAAGTATCCCTAGGCTGATTAACCCCACCAGACATAAAATTGGAATGGCATAGTCAACGCTCCAACCGCGCCAGCCCATAGCAAAATCCCACACAGAGCAAATCAGAGAAACCACCACCACTTGATACAAAATCCACCGTGGAATATTCTTTCTTTTGCGAACAGCAAGCCACAAAATAATCCAAAGGCAAGCTGTTCCGGCAATCCAGAAAACAGACCACCAACCGGATTCTTTCCAAATAAAATTGACTGCTAAAGCCGCCACCACCAAGGAAATTGAAATAAAAATAACTAACCGGAAGAGAAAATGAAATTCTCGGTACACCGTTTGAATAAGCGGAAAAACCTCCTCTGTCTTTTCACCTTTGAGTCCGCCTTGGCATAAGGGGCAAAGCTCTCTTTCTCCCACCACCGACACGCTACATTTAGGACATTTTTTCATGTTTTTTCCCTCCTTCTTCCATTGGAGTTGAAACAATTTCTACCGGTACTCCCATAGCCGTAATTTGACGAAAAAAATATTTTTGTACGTCAGCGGTGATAAATCCGTCTGTAAAACTCAAAACTAAATTATTCTCATAAGAGCAAAGGCAAATCTGTATTTTCTTTGTACTGGTAATAACATCAAACAGACGAATGTAGGGTTTGTAAACCTCTGGGATTTTGACTCTCCCTATATTTGAAACAGCCGCCGTGACTGCATTATCAGCAATCTGATAGCCAATATTCATAAAGAAGTCTTTAATAAAAAGAGGAATCACCCGAATAAAAGCATTTTTTTCAATGGCAATTAAATTGTTCATGCTTTCTTTTATTTTTTCAGGAGACAGCTTTTGTTCCATCTGCTTTTTAATTTCAGCCAACACGTCCTCAAATTCAATTTCTTCCTGTTTTACTTGATACGATACGTTAATGACACTGAAAAAATTGCGTGAGGATTCTGACGCAAAGTAGTTGCGCAAATTTACAGGAACCGAAATCGTAATAATCTTTCTTTTTTCTCTCACGGTCATGCCATGAGCAATGGAACAAATCAAAAGTGCTGTCAAGAAAGCAGTAAGCGTGACCCCATACTGCTTGGTCAATGCCAGCATTTGGTCCGTTGGTAAAATCCCCTCAATGACTTTCAAACGGTTTTCCGGCAATCTTGGTTTTTTAATGCGATATGCCTTGGGGCTATTGGTTCTTTTAATTTTTTGTGGCATATAATATTTATCAAAGCTATCTGCCATCTTTTCTGACGCAGAGGCATCATACCCTGAATCCGGCGGTACATCGGGCAAATCGTCTTCATGGGCTAAATTCAAATAGCGGCAAACCAATTCACGCAGAAAATGCAGTGCTCCTGTACCGTCTGCCAGGGCATGATATATCTCTAAATTGATACGCTTTTTATAGTAAGACACATCGAATAAAAGTCCGGTTTCGTTTTTATCATATATTTTTTGGCACACAGGCTGATTTTCTTCATGCACCTGCGCAGTCAAATCCGTATCCTCAAGATAATACCAAAAAAAGCCGTGTTTTAAAACCACCTGATAATTTTGAAAAATAGAAAGTGTTGTTTCCAGTGCTGTTTGTAAAAGCCGGGGCTGAACCTCCTCATATAACTCACAAGCAAAACGAAACACTTTTGGGTCCATTTCATCCGTTGCCGGCGGAAAAATTTTGGCCGCATTATCCAATTTAACCCAGTTCTTCTTTTTCCAGCGTTTCAATCTGCCACCTCATCTTCTAAAAATAGTTGTATTAACTGATAAGCTTTTTGCACTGCTTTGGTGCCGATTGGCAATGAGAAAAAGCCATGCAATGCTCCTTTTATTCTATATTTTACTGCAAAATTTCCTGCTTCTTGTAATTTATCGGCATACATTTCACCCTCATCACGCAATGGGTCAAATTCCGCTGTAATCACAAGCGTTTTGGGTTGAGAGGAGAAATCTTGAGACAACAACGGTGCCAAGTAGACATTCTGTAGATTGTCTGTTTTACCGGCATATAAATCCATATATTCTTGTATTCTCTCCGCCGTTAGAACATAGTCTTTCCCGTTCGTCTGCACGGATGCAAACGGGGAAGAAATCGTATAGTCATTATAAAGCACCGGATACAGCAATATTTGCTGTGCCACGGTAAAATCACCGCTGTCTCTGGCTTTTAAACTGACCGCTGCGGCTAAATTCCCACCGGCACTATCTCCCATTAACACAATTTCTTCCGGAGGAATATCAAATAAAAAATAAGAGTTTAGAAAGATAGAACGGCTGACCTCATAACAGTCTGTAAACCCCTGTGGAAATGGATGTTCCGGTGCCAAACGATAATCCACTGACGCCACGCGGCAGCCGGTTTGCCTAGCCAGCGTATCACAAACACGATTATAGCTATCGATATTCCCTGTAACCCAACCTCCGCCATGGAAAAACAAAATCACTTTCTTGTTTTTCCGTTTTTCTGTAGGATAATACATGCGCATGGGTACCACAAAATTTTGACAGACCACATGAAAATCAGTTGCCAAAAAGGCGGGCCGTAAAAAATGAACTTTTCCCACCTTGGCCAGTTGTCTTTGCAATTTATAAATTCTCTTTACTTCGGGTTGTTTTTCGGAGATTACCTGTAACGCTTTTTCGATCATTTTTTGAATATCCATCGGTTCTCCCTGCAAAGTCTGCCATATTGCATTTCTTTATTATTATGTTTATTCTTTATTATATTTTATTTTTCCGATTTTTTCAATCTCTTATCTGTAAAACCATATGATAAAAGAAAA
>URPG01000106.1 GCA_900549675.1 uncultured Oscillospiraceae bacterium
GCTGCTTTTTAGAGCCTGACGGTATGTTCCCCAACCATGTGCCTAATCCTGAAAACACGGAGGCTATGCGTGCAATTTCTTCTGCCACTGTTCAGGCCAAAGCAGATTTAGGCGTTATCTTTGACACAGACGTTGACAGAGGTGCTGCCGTTGACGCACAGGGCGTTGAAATCAGCCGAAATCGTTTGGTTGCACTTGCCGCCGCTATCGCACTGGAAACTTCTCCCGGCGGTACAATTGTAACCGATTCCATTACATCAGACGGACTGAAAACTTATATTGAATCCACTTTAGGCGGAAAACACCATCGTTTTAAACGCGGCTATAAGAACGTGATTAATGAAGCGATTCGCCTAAATCAGCAAGGCATTGATTGCCCTTTAGCGATTGAAACCAGCGGTCATGCGGCCATGCGTGAAAATTATTTTTTAGACGACGGCGCTTATCTTGTCACCAAGATTATCATTAAAATGGCACAGCTAAAAAAAGAGAATCAAACCATTGACCATTTGCTGACAGACCTGCAAAGCGCTGTCGAAGAAAAGGAAATTCGTCTTCCCATTTTGCAGGAAGATTTTCAAAGTGTCGGCCAAAAAATCATTGCTGATTTAGAAAACTATGCCCAAAAACAGAACTGGCAGATTGCTCCTGACAACCACGAGGGTATCCGCATTTCCTTTGACAAAGAAAACGGTGACGGTTGGCTGCTCCTGCGTTTAAGTGTGCATGACCCTATTATGCCGCTAAACATTGAAAGCAATCAAAACGGCGGAACCGATATCATTCTCTCACATTTACAAAATTTTCTATCTTCCTATTCTTCTGCATTGGATTTATCTGTGATAAAAACTCTTTGATGCTATTTGCCTATCAACCTGTAAAAAAGATAAATACATTAAAGGCTATAACTTTATCACCTTTTCTTATATTCAATGGCTTATTCCTTCACTTCTCCGATAAATATCCTAGATATAATATAAAAAATATTGTCGGCAGGTTATAAGTAGAACAAATATCTTCTCAAAAAGTAAAAAGCTTGTGGATTCCAAGGAATCCACAAGCTTTTGTTATTTTATTTGTGGCTCTACCAAATGGCAGGCACAGAAATGTCCCGGTGTAATTTCCAATAATTTTGGACTTTCTTTATGGCAAATATCACAGGCAATCGGACAGCGTCCCGCAAAGTTACAGCCGGGCGGTGTATTGATGGGGCTAGGTACATCACCGGTAAGAATCTGCCGCTTTTTCCCCTCCTCTGATTTCGGGTCGGGAATCGGTACTGCCGATAAAAGCGCCTTGGAATACGGATGCAGGGTATTATGATACAATTCATCCGATTCTGCCAGCTCCACAATATTTCCCAGGTACATTACCGCAATACGGTCACTGATGTATTTCACAATGTTAAGGTCATGCGCGATAAACAAATACGTCAAATCCAACTTTTTTTGTAAATCACGCAGAAGATTAATCACCTGTGACTGGATGGAAACATCCAAAGCGGAAATCGGTTCATCACAGACGATAATTTCAGGTTCAATTGCCAACGCACGGGCAATGCCAATTCTTTGGCGCTGACCGCCTGAAAATTCATGCGGGAATCGGTTGGCGTGTTCACGGTTTAAGCCCACCAATTCCAACAATTCATACACACGCTCTTTGCGTTTTGCAGAATTATACATTTTATGAATTTCCATACCCTCTTCAATGATAGAGGCAACCGTCATTCTAGGGTCCAGAGAAGCATACGGGTCCTGAAAAATAATCTGTGCTTTTTTCGCATAAGCAAAACGCTCTTTGGATTTCCGCAAGTCAACCTTACGGCCATCATAAATGACATTTCCCTTTGTCGGAGGATAAATTCCCATCGTCACACGACCAAGCGTAGATTTGCCACAGCCTGATTCTCCCACCAAACCCAGTGTTTCTCCTTTATGAATAGTGAGGTTTACATTCTCTACCGCTTTCAGCGTTCCGCCCGAAACCTTAAAGTATTTATGAATACCCTCTAACACCAATAGTGGTTCTTTATTTTTCAAGCTGTTCACCTCTTTCTTCCGCACTGGGACAATCCTCATGCAACAACCAACAAGCCGCATAATGCTCTTCACTGACGGTGAATTCAGGCGGCTGTTCTTCTACACAAATTTCCATGCAATGGCGGCATCTTGCCGCAAAAGCACAGCCGACCGGAGGAGCAAGCAAATCAGGCGGAGAACCGGGAATCGACACTAAATTTGTGTCTTTACTGATATTAACACTGGGAAGACTTTCTAAAAGAGCAACGGTATAAGGGTGCTTTGGCTCATAAAAAATTTCTTCGCAAGTGCCAAGTTCAACCACCTTGCCGGCATACATTACTGCCACACGCTGCGCCATACTGGCAACCACGCCCAAATCATGTGTAATTAAAATAACCGCTGTATTGGTTTCCTGCTGTATTTCTTTCAGCAAATCCATAATTTGTGCCTGAATGGTCACATCCAATGCCGTGGTGGGCTCATCAGCGACCAAGAGTTTCGGATTACAGGACAAAGCCATCGCAATCATTGCTCTTTGACGCATACCGCCTGAAAATTCATGCGGGTATTGTTTCGCACGTTCTTCCGCATTCGGAATATGCACCAATTTCAAATACTTAATTGCCTCGGCATGAGCTGTTTCTTTATCAAGCTTTCGGTGATGCCGAATGGCCTCTACAATTTGTTTCCCTACTTGCATAGTGGGGTTCAGACAAGTCATGGGATCCTGAAAAATCATGGAAACTTCTTTACCGCGAATTTCCTGCATTTCTTTCTCAGAAGCCTCTACAATATCATGTTCTCCCAAAGTAATACGGCCCTCTGGAATAACAGCCGGCGGCATGGGATTGAGCTTCATAATGGTCTGTGCGGTTACACTTTTTCCACAGCCGGACTCACCGACAACAGCCAAAACTTCTCCCTCATGAACGGTAAAGCTAACACCGCGTACCGCTTGTACGACACCGGCATAGGTATCAAAATTGACACGCAGATTCTCGATTTTCAAAACTTCTTTTTTCAGATTCTTTTCCATACCGTTACCTCCTCAAACGTGGGTCAAACGCATCACGCAATCCATCGCCCAAGAGATTGAAAGAAAGCATAACCAAGCTGATGCATATGGCGGGAATAACCAGTTGTGAAGGATACATCTGGAAAGCTGTTACACCGTCATTGGCCAAAGAGCCCCATGAACACTGAGGTATTGACACACCCATTCCGATAAAGCTAAGGAAAGCCTCTGTGAATATAGCACTGGGAATGGCCAGTGTAATCTCAACAATAATAATAGAAAGTGAGTTTGGCAAAAGATGTTTGGCAATCAAGCGAGGTGCCTTTGCTCCCAAGGCTTTGGCTGCCACCACATATTCCTGCTCTTTTAGTGCTACGACCTGTCCACGCACCAATCGGGCCATACTCGTCCAGCCCACGGCAGCATAGGCAATGATAAGAGCTGTAATCCCCGTAGTATCACCTGTCTTATCTGCTCCTAAAACCATTTTTAAGAGGATAACAATCATCAGATAAGGAATACCGTTGATAATCTCAACAATTCTCATCATAATGTTATCAACAGCCCCGCCGACATAGCCCGAAATACCGCCGTAAATAACACCTACAATGAAGTTGATAAAAACAGCTACAAAGGCAATGAATAAAGAAACACGGCCGCCCTGCCATACACGCACAAAAATATCACGCCCTAAAGCGTCTGTTCCAAAGATATGAACTTGTCCCTCATGTCCGGGCTCTTGTGATACCGAAAACATCGGAGCATTCATATTTTCTAAATGCTGTTCCTGCATTTCAAAAGGAGAGAAAACGGGAACAAAAATAGCCAGCCCAATAATCACCAGTAAAATAACAGCACTTACCACTGCCGCGGGATTTTTGACCAAACGGCGCATAGCATCTTTCCAATATGTCACACTGGGCCTGATAATACTTTCGCCGGCTTTTTCATCTTGATTCAGCCATTGAAAGCGGCTTTTATCTATCTTTTTTATTTTTTCCATTTCATTTCCCTCCTTCCAATTTTACTCTTGGGTCAATAAAGCCATAGACTACGTCCACAACGAAGTTGGCGATCACTAAAAAAGCACCATAAAACATGGTTGTACCGGATATCATCGTATAGTCGTAGCTCTGCACACTTTCTACGATATATTTACCCACACCGGGTATATTAAAGATTTTTTCTACAACAAATGCACCTGTCAAAACAGACGCCGCAATCGGACCAATTACCGTAATGACAGGCATAATGGCATTGCGCACGCCATGTTTCCAAATCACCTTGCTTTTAGACAAACCTTTTGCTTTTGCCGTTTTGATATAGTCCTGACCCAATACATCCAACATACTGGTACGCATTAAACGGGAAATTGTGGCCAAAGAACCAAAGCTTAAAGCAAAAGCCGGGAGAATCTTACTATTAAAGGCATTCCAACCTGTCACCGCAAAAATATGTACACCTGTCCATTGGTACAATTTTAATGCTAAGAAGTATTGTAATACCGCTCCAACAATGAAGCTGGGAACAGACACCCCTAAAATGGCAATTAACATCGTCAAGGTGTCCCAAGCAGTACCGCGCTTTACAGCCGCTACCACTCCCAAAAAAATTCCCATAATAACGGCAAAAATCAAAGCACGGATTCCCAAATCAAAAGAATATACAAACCCTTGACTGATAATCTCTGTCACAGGACGATTGTACTGCGTTGAAATGCCTAAATCACCATGTAAAAAATTGCCCACATACATTAAAAATTGTGTGCCCACCGGCTTATCCAATCCAAACTTTGCGTTTAGATTCTGCATCACACTTTCCGGTATGGCTTTGTCGCCGATAAAAGGATCTCCGGGCAGCGCCCGCATCATGAAAAAAGTTACGGCACACAGTATGAACAGAGTTGCCACTGTGTATCCTAACCTTTTTAAGATATACTTGCCCATTCTCTTTCCTCCCGATTTTTCATACATTTTTCCTCCTTTTTTATAAATCCGTAAACTAAATATAATAATAGTTAATAATAACATAAAATCATTCTTTTATAAATACTTATACTGATAAAATTTGAGGAAAATAAAGTTATTTAACCAAATATTTACTTAAATATAAGAAAAGGCAGTGCAGAGAAAGCTCTACACTGCTTTTTTCATAAAGCTTATTTATCTGCTATCTTTGCAAAAAGTAAGTTGAAGTTTTGCAGCATCGTTCTTCGCACACCTTCTACTCTTTCGCTGACAATATAATCAACTGATCTCCAGTAGATAGGTGCAACCACCACTTCTTCACAAACGATTTTTTCCAAGTCAATCAACAGCTGCATACGTTTTGCCAAATCCGGCTCGATTCTTGCCTGATTTAGTTTTTCGTCATATGTGGCGTTGGAGAACTTACCTTGGTTATTACCGCCGCCTGTTTCAAACATATCCAAGAAGGTATTCGGGTCATTGTAGTCCGGACCCCAAAGGGCAAAAGCAATGCTGAATTCTCCCTCATGCATAGCTGCAATTCTGGATTTAAAAGGCATACTTTCCACCTGGATTTCAATGCCCAGATTTTTTCTGATTTGTTCCTGCACAACAGACAAAGAAACTAGTGCTTTGGAAGAATCATCGCCAATTAAAGTGACCTTTTTCACAAAGTCCTCGGCTGTCATATTCTCTTCTTTTAAACCTTCAGCAAACAATTTTTTAGCTTCCTCGGGGTTTGCATGAATCGGAATTAATTCACCGACTTCTTCATAGAAAGGTTTTTCAAGACCCTGTACACCGGGCGGTGTGAAAGAAGTGGCCGGAACAGAATCGTTCTTCTGTACAGCTTTTACGAATTCATCATTATCTACAGCCAAAGCAATTGCTTTACGGATTTTTTGATTTTTAACGCCATCTCTTTCAAAATTAAATTGCAGATAAGCACTGGCGCCATCCATAAAGGTATTTAATTTCAAGCCTTCTGCAGACAAAATATCCTTTTGTTCACCATTAATTGTGGTCACGTCCAATTCACCGGCACGGTAAGAGTTCATCCATGTATTGGCATCACCAATCATCTTGAAGTTAATTTCTTCAATAAATGCCATTTGATTAGCGGCATAATAGTCCTTGTTTTTCTTCAAAACAATTTCATCGCCGTGCTTCCATGTATCCATAGTGTATGGACCGTTGGTGCAGAAAGTTTCTTCATCGGTAGAGGACATATAGGTATCCAAGCCGACTTTCTCAAAGAACTTCTGATTAACAGGTGTAAAAGAAGGGAAAGAGAAAGAACTTAAAGCGTAAGCGGTCGGAGATTCCAATACGACCTCCAGCGTGTAGTCATCAGTAGCCTTTACACCGACATCATCTGCTGTAACACCGTCTTCACCGCTGTTATAAGCCTGGCCGTTTTTCAGAACGTAAGCAAAATAAGCGTATTTGGCTCCTGTTTCGGGATTCAGCAACGCTTTCCATGCATACTCAAAATCATGCGCTGTTACGGGGTCGCCGTTGGTCCATTTCATGCCCTCACGCAGTTTGAACACATAGGTCAAGCCGTCTTCGCTGATTTCCCATGATTCAGCCACACCGGCACCGGGTTTATCACCGGGAATGACATTATCATGTTCATCCAACATCACAAGATTTGTCATGATATGACGGTTGACGTCACCGGCGGGGGCATCAGTTGCCAAAAGCGTATTTAACTTTTCGGGTTCAGAAACTAGGTTTACCACCAATTTCGCTTCCGTCTTTTTGCTGCCGCATCCTGCCAAAACAGAAAGTGCCAAGACAAAAGACAAAGCCAGAGAAAGGACTTTCTTTACTTTCATAAAATTACCTCCATTTTTATTAAAGAGATTCTTTGTTGAATTTGAATTCAATATAATAATCTCTCTATTTGAAAATTGAATACCAAATAATAACCAAAACTTTCTGTTACTAACACTTTACTTTACAAAAGCTAGAATATTATTTGTACTTAATGATACTAAAATTTTTGACATTTTTCAATGGTAAATCTTGCAGAGAATCAATAAAATCACTTATTTGTGTTAGGTATCATGCACAATTATACGAAATTTTTGCAATTTCATTCTATCGAAGTATCAAATTTGTAATTTCTATTATACTTTTTCGTCAAAAAAGAAAGATACCC